>CAJWWA010000028.1 GCA_913048495.1 uncultured Halieaceae bacterium | reverse complement strand
GCCCAGCGGAACGTCGCCGGCCATGGACGGCCGGCGCCGAGCGCACATGGATGTGCTTGTAGCGGTTCCGCTGGGCCCTCTCCGGCAGCCTGCCGCCACCGCACACCGACAAGAGCTCCAAAAGCAGACGGGCCCAAGCCTGATAACGCCGCCACGCGAGCCAGCTACGAAGTACCGATACTACCCAATCAGAACAGCTACTCGATGTTCTGAACCTGCTCCCGCATCTGCTCGATGAGAACCTTGACCTCGATGGCGCCCTGGGTCTGGGCGATGCCGATGGACTTGGCGGAGAGGGTGTTGGCCTCGCGGTTGAGCTCCTGCATGAGGAAATCGAGGCGGCGGCCGCAGGGGCCGGGGGCGTCGAGGACGCGGCGGACCTCGGCGACGTGGGCGTCGAGGCGGTCGAGCTCCTCGTCGACGTCCGTCTTCTGGGCGAGGTAGGCGAGCTCCTGCTCCAGGCGGTCCGTGTCCAGGGACTCTGTCAGTTCCGCCAGGCGCTGGCGCAGGCGGGCCTGCTGCTGCTCGCGGAGGGCCGGGAGCTGCTCGCGGACCGACGTTACCTCGCGGGCCACCGCGTCGATGCGCTCGCTGACCAGGCGGTAGAGCTGGGCGCCCTCGCGGGCGCGGGTGTCGGTGAGCGAGGCCAGGGCCTCGTCGAAGACCGCGAGGGCGGCCGAGGCGAGGTCGTCCTCCGCCGGGGCGGGCGTGCGGGCGACGCCGGGGAACTGCAGCACCGCGAGCGGGTCCGGCTTGGCCACCGTGTCCTCCTCGCCGGCGATCTCCCGGCAGGCGTCGAGGACCTGGGCCAGGCGGGCGCGGTCCAGCTCCAGGGGGCGGTCCGCGGTGGTGGCCTGGAAGCGGACCAGGCAGTCCACCTTGCCGCGGTCGAGGGCCCTGCCGAGGCGCTCGCGGAGCGTCGGCTCCAGCGAGCGCAGCTCGTCGGCGAGCTTGAAGTGACAGTCGAGGTAGCGGTGGTTCACGCTGCGCAGCTCCACCACCAGCGCACCGAAAGGGGTGCTGGCGCCGGCGCGGGCGAATGCCGTCATGCTGTTGACCATCGCTTTTTCCGCCATCGCTGGGCTGCCTCCGGGGTCTGCTGCGACGGCCGCCATGCTAGCACGGCGACGGTCCCGGGCCGGCTCACGTATACTCCCGGCCCGACGAACCGAGAGACAGACAGGGAGGCTCCATGCAGCGACCCAGCGGCCGCCGGCCGGACCAGTTGCGCGAGATCGGCATCACCCGCCAGTTCACCCGCCACGCCGAGGGCTCCGTGCTCGTCGCCTTCGGGCACACGCAGGTCATCTGCACCGCCTCCGTGGAGGAGGGCGTGCCGCGGTTCCTTCGCGGCCAGGGGCAGGGCTGGCTCACGGCGGAGTACGGCATGCTGCCGCGCTCCACGGGGACGCGCATGGGCCGGGAGGCGGCGCGCGGCCGCCAGGGTGGCCGCACGCAGGAGATCCAGCGGCTGATCGGGCGCTCGCTGCGCGCGGGGCTCGACCTGTCGAAGCTCGGCGAATACACCATCACCCTCGACTGCGACGTCATCCAGGCCGACGGCGGCACGCGCACGGCGGCGATCACCGGGGCCTGCGTGGCGCTGGTCGATGCGCTGAACGGCATGCAGCGCGACAAGCGGCTGCTGGAGGACCCGCTGCTCGGCCTCGTCGCGGCGGTCTCCGTCGGCGTCGTCGACGGCGTGCCGGTGCTGGACCTCGACTACGCCGAGGACTCCACGGCGCACACGGACCTGAACGTCGTGATGGGCGAGGACGGCGGCTTCATTGAGGTGCAGGGGACGGCGGAGGGTGCGCCCTTCGAGCGCGGCGCTCTCGACGCCATGCTCGACCTCGCGACCGCCGGCATCGGGGAACTGGTGGCGAAGCAGCGCGAGGCGCTCGCCGCGGGCTGAGGTCGCTCCGCCCCGTCAGTCGGCGGGGCGTTCCATCTCGCCGTCCACGATTTCGTCGAAGGCGTCCTGGGGCAGGTACTCAGGCGTGTAATCCCAGCCCCGGTTCACCAGGTTCCGATAAAAGGCCCGCAGGTGATTGCGCGAGGCCAGCTGCAGATTGCTGTAGACGAGCAGGATATCGTCGTTGCCCACGACTTCGGCCATGCGGGCATCGAGGTCGACGATGTCGAGTTCCTCGATCAGCGCGCCGACCACGAGCCCGTCGTAGATCGAGGCCGAGCCCCGGGCGACCAGCGTGTCGTACAGCACCTGCAGGTCCGTGTTGGTGAACAATCCGGGCTCTCCGGTGGCCGGGTCCGGCAGCGCGTAGCGCTCCAGGAGCACGCCGATAGCCTCCGTGTGAGTCTGTTCACTGGCGGCGATGTTCTCGAAGACCCGGAGCCCATGCTCGGAGAACAGCACGGCATAGACGTCGCCGGCCAGCTGCTCCTCTTCACGCATGTAGGCAAGACCCGCAGCCTCCTCGTCAGAGAGCGAACCCAGCGCGTAGAGATCCAGCCGTGTGGCGAGATCCTGCAGCGCGATGCGGGTGATGCCTTCGTCGTCGACAACGGCAATGGGAAGGTCATCCGCCGGGGGCGTGGTCGGCGTGGGTACCGGGGAGTCGTTGCTTCCCCCGCCGCCACAGGCAACGAGGGCGAGGAATACAAGGGGGAAAAGAAACAATGCACGCATGTTAACGCCCTCACGAACATTAGGGCGTTATAATATTACAAGAGGCGCGAGTGCTCCTTGACCCGCGTCAAGAAGCGGTAATTAAACCTCCAGGTCGTAATCCATGATCAGCGGGGCGTGGCTGGAGAAGACCTGCGTCTTGTTGATGGCGCCGTGCTCGACCTTGAAGCGCAGGCCCTCGGAGATGATCTGCAGGTCCGTGCGCCAGCCGGGGCCGTCGCGGTCGCCGTCGGGCCACCAGGTGAACTCGTCGCCGTCCGAGTTGATCTCGCGGAAGGCGTCGACATAGCCGTTCGCCAGCAGCTCGTCCATCCACTGGCGCTCTTCGCCCAGGAAGCCGGGCTGGCCGCTGGCGCTTTCCGTGTCGGCGACATCGATGGCGCTGGGGGCGATCTGCCAGTTGCCGCAGATGATGAACTGCCGGCGCTTGTTGCGGACCTTCTGCAGGTGGTGGCCGTAGAGCTCGAAGAACTGCTCCTTGCGCGCCAGCGCCTCGCCGTCACCGGCGGCCGCCGCGGGTGCCAGCAGGCAGCCGACGCTGACGTCCTGGTAGTCCGCCTGGATGTAGCGGCCCTCCATGTCGAACTCGGCGAAGCCGAGACCGGTCATGATGGCCTTGGGTAGCTTGCGGCAGTAGATGGCAACGCCGTTGGCCTTGCCGTTCACGTCGTCGAAGAAGTAGCCGTTGTAGTCCCGGGGGAAGTACCTGTCGTCCTGCAGGTCGTACTCGGAGCAGCGCAGGTCCTGGATGCAGATGAAATCCGCGTCCTGTTCGTCCAGCCACTCGTAGAGCCCGTTCCCGGCCGCTTCCCTGAGGCCGTCAGCACTGAAGCTGATGATTCGCATTCCGTACCCCCTTATCAGGGCGGTATCATACAGAATCGCGCCATGCCAGAATACTGAGTTGCATCAAGGAATGAGCCCCGTCCATGGAGGATTACCAGCGCGCTTTCATCGAGCTCGCGCGGCGCTACGACGTACTGCGCTTCGGTGAATTCACCCTCAAGTCGGGCCGCCGCAGCCCCTATTTCTTCAATGCCGGCGCCTTCGCCACCGGTGCGGCGCTGGCGACCCTGGGCCGCTGCTACGCGCAGCGGATCGTCGATGCCGGCGTCGACTTCGACGTGCTCCTGGGCCCCGCCTACAAGGGTATTCCCCTGGCCGCGACCACGGCCGTCGCCCTCGCCGACCACCACGATCGCGACGTGCCCTTCGCCTACAACCGCAAGGAGGCGAAGGACCACGGCGAGGGCGGATCGATGGTCGGGGCGCCGCTCACGGGCCGGGTGCTGGTCATCGACGATGTCATTACCGCGGGTACGGCCGTGGGCGAGGTCATCGCCATGATCGAGGCCGCCGGGGCCCGGCTCGCCGGCGTCGTCATCGGCCTGGACCGGCGCGAGCGCGGCCGGGGCGAGCGCTCCGCGGTGCAGGAAATCGCCGAGCGCCACGGCGTGCCGGTGCTCTCCATCGTGCACATGGGCCACCTCATCGACTGGCTCCGGGAGCGCGAGGATGCCCCCGCCGGTGCCCTCGACGCCATGCTCGCCTACCGCGAGGAGTACGGCGTGTGACTTGTCCCCGCGTCCCGCGACGCCTATATTGCCGGGTAATGAGCGCGCGCACCGCGATTCCGGGGGTCGTCCTTGCCCTCCTGCTGGCTGGCACCGTCGAGGCCCAGCCGATGTACCGCTATATCAACGACGAGGGCAACGCCGTCGTCGCCTACCAGGTTCCCCCCGAGCACGTCGCCAAGGGCTACGAGGTCCTGAATGAAAAGGGCGTGATCGTCGACGTGGTCCCGCGCAGCCTCACCGCGGAGGAGCGGGCCAGCATGAGCAGCGAGGAGCGCCTGGCCCGGGAAGCCGAGGACGAGCGCAAGCGGCTGCAGGCGTGGGACCAGTCCCTGCTGCTGCGCTACAGCTCCGTGGAGGATATCGAGGCGGCCCGGGACCGCGCGCTCCGCGACCTGCGCATCCGCGTCAGCATCCTCAAGGGCAAGCAGCGCTCCCTGCGCCAGCAGGTCGAGAACTACCAGGCCCAGGCCGCCGACCAGGAGCGCCGCGGTGAGCCCGTGAGCCAGGCGCACCTCGAGGCGATCGAGGACCTGCGCCGCGACATGGCCCAGGCCCAGCGCTCCATGGTCGAGCGCGAGCGCGAGATCAGCGAGGTCGTGGCTTCCTACGAGCGCGATATCGAGCGCTTCCGCACGCTGCTGGAGGTGGTGGAACTGCGCAAGCGCATGGCCCGGAACGACGAGCCGGGCGCGGAAGACTAACTAGCCGGCGCTCGGCTCCTGCCGCGGCGCTTCCTGCTGCTGGCTCTGCGCCTGCTCGTCCCGCAGCGGGCGCGGCACCTCGCGGAAGAAACCCTCGAACAGGAACGACAGCTGCGCCGGCCAGTCGGCCGTCGGGCTGCGGCGGAAGCCGCTGCGCACGAACTGGGTCATCCGCCCCTCGGCGCTGGCCATGAGCAGGTTGGCCGCCGCCGGCAGCGGCAGCACCGGGCGCAGGCCCTCGTGCACCTCCGCATCGCGCAGCACCTGGCGCAGCTGCGTCTCGTAGCGTTCGAACAGCTGGACCACGCGCTGGTGCAGCCGCGGGTTCTCCCCGGCCAGCGCATCGCCGGTCATGATGCGGGAGATGCCGGGGTTGTGCTCCACGAAGCTGAGCAGCAGGCCCAGCATGTGCTCGCAGCGGGCCGCCGCCGTGGGCTGCTCGCGCAGGATCAGCGCGATGCGCTCGAACAGGCTGTCCTCGATGAACTCGATGAGCCCTTCGAACATCTTCGACTTGCTGGGGAAGTGGCGGTAGAGCGCCGCCTCGGAAACCCCCACGCGCTCGGCCAGCCGCGCCGTGGTGATGCGGTCGCCGGGGTTGGCCTCGAGCATCTCGGCCAGCGCCTCGAGGATCTGCTGACGGCGCTGGGACTTACGTTGCGGCATGAGTGGGGGCTCTTCCAATGAGGCCCCATCGTAGCCGGGGACCGGTAGCCCTGCAATACAGGTTCAGGATACGGCCTCAGGTTCCGCGGCTGGTGATCTTGGTGCCCATGCCCTCGTCCGTGAAGATCTCCAGCAGCACCGCGTGCGGTACCCGCCCGTCGACGATGTGGGCGCTGGCGACTCCGGACTTCACCGCCTCCAGGGCGCAGCTGATCTTCGGCAGCATACCGCCGTGCACGGTGCCGTCGGCGATCAGGGCATCGACCTCCGCGGTGCTGAGGCCGGTCAGCACCTTGCCGTCGCCGTCCATGAGCCCGGCGACGTTGGTGAGCAGCATGAGCTTCTCGGCCTGCATCACCTGGGCCAGCTTGCCGGCGACGAGGTCGGCGTTGATGTTGTAGCTCTGGCCGTCGTCGTCGCAGCCGATGGGGGCGATCACCGGGATGAAGTTGCTGTCGAGGATCACGTTCAGCATCTCCGTGTCCACCTGCCGCACCTCGCCCACGTGACCGATGTCGATGATCTCCGGCGCCTCCAGCTCCGGGCCGCGGCGCTCGATGGTCAGCCGCCGGGCGCGGATGAGCTGGCCATCCTTGCCGGTCACGCCGATGGCCTTGCCGCCGCTTCGGTTGATGGACGCGACGATCTCCTTGTTCACCCGGCCGCCGAGCACCATCTCGACCACGTCCATGGTCTGCGAGTCCGTGACCCGCATGCCGTCCACGAACTCGCTCTTGATGTTCAGGCGCTCGAGCAGCGAGCCGATCTGCGGGCCCCCGCCGTGGACCACCACCGGGTTCATGCCGACGAGCTTCATGAGCACGATGTCGCGGGCGAAGCTCTCGTGCAGCAGCGGGTCGACCATGGCGTTGCCGCCGAACTTCACCACGATGGTCTTGCCCGTGAAGCGCTGGATGTAGGGCAGCGCCTCGGTAAGGACCTGGGCGACCTGCAGGGCGGCGTCGGCGGAGAGTGACATGGCGTTCCCGGTGTGGATCGGTCAAAAGTTGGGTTCGAGGTCCGGGTGGACCTTCGCGAGCTGCTCGCGGAAGCGGGTCATGATCTCCTGCAGCGCGGTTTCGTCGTCGCCCTCGAAGCGCGCCGTGAGCGCGGCCGAGGTATTGGAGGCGCGGAGCAGGCCCCAGCCGCGGGTGTAGTCGACGCGCACGCCGTCGAGGTCGTTGATGCGGCCGTCGCCGAAGTCCGCCTGCTGGCGGAAGGCCTCGACAAGCTGGAACTTCTGCGCCTCGTCCACGGGGATGATGATCTCCGGCGTGCTCGCGGAGTGGTGGAACTGGCCGAGGAGCTCGTCCAGCGAGCTCTCGCTGCTGCTGACGATCTCGGCGAGCCGCGCGGCCGCGTAAAGGCCGTCGTCGAAGCCGAACCAGCGCTCGCCGAACACCATGTGCCCGGAGAACTCGCCGCCGACCAGGGCGCCGGTCTCGGCGACCTTCTCCTTGATGTGGGTGTGGCCGGTGCGCCAGAGCACGCCGCGCCCGCCGAGGCTGGTGACCAGCTGGGCGAGGTTGCGGGAACACTTCACGTCGTAGACCACGTCCGCCCCCGGGTTCCGCGTGATCACGTCCTGGGCGAAGAGCATGAGCAGGTAATCCGCGGCCACGATCTCGCCGCTGCCGGTCACCGCGGCCACCCGGTCGCCGTCGCCGTCGAAGGCGACGCCGAAGTCCGCGCCCTCGCGGCGCACTGCCTCCTGCAGGTCCGCGAGGTTGGCGGCCACGCTGGTGTCCGGCGGGTGGTTCGGGAAGCTGCCGTCGATGTCGCAGTACAGCGGTATGACCTCGCAGCCCAGCTCCTCGAAAAGCGTCGGCGCGAGGTGCCCGGTGGCGCCGTTGCCGGCGTCCACCACGATCTTAAGGGGCATGGCGATGGCGACGTCGCCGACCAGCTCGTCGAGGTAGTCGGAGGCCACGTCGCGCTGGAGCTTGTGGCCGCTGCCCTGGGTGAACTTCCCGGAGAGGGCGATCTCGCGCACGCGCTCGATATCGCCGCTGGCCACGGGCTTGCGCTGCAGGTACAGCTTGACCCCGTTGTATTCCGCCGGGTTGTGGCTGCCGGTCACGATCAGCGCCGAGGTCGCGTCCTCGAACTGGTGCGCGGCGAAGTAGGCCAGCGGGGTCGGCACGAGGCCGATGTCGATGACGTCGCGGCCCGCCTGCAGCAGTGCCCGCTCCAGCCCGGCCCTGATGCGGCCGCTGCTGACGCGGCCGTCGTATCCGAGCAGGAGGGTCTGCTCGCCCAGGCTGTCGGCCAGGGTGCCGATGGCGGCGCCGATGCGGTAGACCGTGTCGTCGTCGAGCTCCGTGTCGGCGATACCCCGGATGTCGTAGGCGCGGAAGATATGCGCCGGCAGCGCTTCCGCGGGGCCCGAGACCGCCTCGCGGCTCGGGGCGCTGGAAACGGTCGCGGGCGCGGGCGCGGCGGCCTCCGGCACGCGGGGTACGCCATCCATGCGCGTCCGGCGCAGGGTCAGCTTGCGCAGGCTGCGGGCGATCGGGGCGAGTTCCGGTACCTTCAGCGTGTACGGGGTGCGGTGTTCGGCGGCGGCCTCGGCCCGGGCCACCTCCCGGCGCAGCAGCGCCGGGTAGCGCCGGGCCACGAGGGCGAAGCCGGCGCTGCCGGCCAGGAGCAGGAGGAGCAGCGCCAGCAGGGGCTGCGAGACCTTGGCCTCGAGCGACGCCACGAGTGCCTCCCCCGGCGTGAACACCACGAACCAGGGCGTGCCCGCTACGGCGGCGCGGGCCGCCCGCTCGCCGGGGCCGGGACCGAAGACCCGGGTTTCCGCACCGGCACCGCGGCCCTGCAGCCGCTGCAGCAGCGAGAACGTGCCCCCCTGGTCCTCCGGCGCCGCCAGGCTGTCGCGGAGCAGGCGCTCGTCGTAGCTCAGCAGGGCGACCAGCCGCTCGCCGTCCCCGTCGAGCGTCCCGCGCTCGGCGAAGGAGTAGAGCCACTGCTCCCCGGCCCGGTAGGCTTCCGGCATGGTGGGCTCGCCGTTAGAGGCGCGGCGGACGAGGTCGATCTCGATGTGGTTCACGAGGCCGCCCTCGCCCTCCTGCAGCCCGGCGGTGCCGCGGTCGTCGAGGGCGAAAACACGCAGGCCCACGGCATCGGGGAAGCCGGCCAGCGCATCCGCCGCCGCGCCGGCGAGGGTCTCGGGGGCCGGCGCGGGCAGCAGCGCGGTGAGCTCGTCACTGGCGAGCATGGACTGCAGCCGCGCCTGTACCGCCGCGGTCTGCGCGGCGATCGCCTGCGCCCGGCTGGCGGCGTAGCCCGCCGCGACCTCGTCGACCAGCTCGCGCTCGAGGGCGGGCTGGCGCAGGACCAGCAGCCAGGCCAGCAGGAGCACGGCGGGAATCAGCAGCAGCGCCAGGCCCTGGTAGAGGATGCCGTGCAGCGCGTTGCCCGCCGCGTCGATACCGTGCAGGCGGCGGCTGTCGCTGTTGCGTTGCTGTTCTTTTTTTAGCATGGCTTCAACATCGGCATGGCTTGAACATGGCAGCCGGACCCCCGCTGCATCATAAACCGGCGCGGCTCGCGCTGTAACGTTCGGCGATGTGCTGGACGATGAGGCGGGCGAGGCTGCCCTTGCCCGACCGCGGCAGTGGCGCCTCGCCGCCGGCCCAGAGCAGGGTGACGGCGTTGTCGTCGCTGTTGAAGCCGATGCCCTCGGCGGAGACATCGTTGGCAACCACCAGGTCGAGGCCCTTGCGCTCGAGCTTGCCGCGGGCGTAGGCGAGGAGGTCCCGCGTCTCGGCAGCGAAGCCCACCGTGAACGGGCGCGGGTCGGCCGCCGCGACCGTGGCGACGATGTCCGGGTTGCGCACCAGGGTGAGGCTAAGCCGTTCCTCGCTCTTCTTTATCTTGTCGTCGGCGGCGTGCTCCGGCCGGTAGTCGGCGACCGCGGCGCAGGCGATGAAGATGTCGCAGGCCGGCAGCAGCGCCAGGGACGCCTCTAGCATTTCGCGGGCGCTCTCCACGTCCGTGCGCGCCACGTGCGGGGGCGTCTCCAGGGTCACCGGGCCGCTGACCAGCGTCGTGCGGGCGCCGGCGTCCGCACAGGCGGCGGCCAGGGCGAAGCCCATCTTGCCGGAGCTGTGGTTGGACAGGTAGCGCACCGGGTCCAGCGCCTCCCGCGTCGGGCCGGCCGTGATCACCACGCGCAGGCCGGCGAGGGCGCCGTGCTCGAACAGGCCGGCGGCGCGCTCGGCAATCGCCGCGGGTTCGCTCATGCGCCCGGTACCGACCTCGCCACAGGCCTGGTCCCCGTCCGCGGGGCCGACCCGGTGGATACCCCGCGCCTCGAGGGTGGCCATGTTGGCCGCGGTGGCGGCGTCGGCCCACATCTGCTGGTTCATGGCCGGCGCCACGAGCACCGGTGCCGCCGTCGCCAGGGCGACCGTGGTCAGGAGGTCGTCGGCGCGGCCCGCGGCGAGGCGGGCGAGGCAGTCGGCGGTGGCGGGGGCGATGAGCAGTAGGTCGGCCCAGCGGGCGAGCTCGATGTGGCCCATGCCGCGTTCGGCCTCCTCATCGAGGAGGTCCCGGTGCACCGGGTGCGTCGACAGGGCCTGCAGGGTGAGGGGCGTGATGAAGGCCTCGGCGCCGCGGGTCATGATCACCCGCACGTCGGCCCCGCGCGCCTGCAGTTCGCGCACGAGGAAGGCGGCCTTGTAGGCGGCGATGCCGCCGCAGACGCCAAGGACGACATTGCGATTGAAAAGATGTGCCATCGCGGGCCCCGGGCTGGGAAAATCGGGCGTGTGAAGGGCCGGAAGATAGCACAAGGCTCCCCGCCCGACACGGTTCACTGCAAGCCCAGGGAGGGGCTGCCACATGGCGATAGACGACTGGCCGCGGGGAGAGGGGCCGCGTGAAAAGCTGCACCTGCACGGCCCCGGGGTGCTGTCCGATGCGGAGCTCCTCGCGGTGGTGCTGCGCACCGGGCGGCGGGGCGTGAGCGCCCTCGGCCTCGCCTGCGCCCTGCTGGAGCGCGGCGGCGATCTCGCCGGGGTGCTGGCGATGGACGCCGCCGCCCTCGAGGCGGAGCCCGGCGTGGGCAGCGCCAAGGTGGCGCAGCTGCAGGCCGCGGTGGAGCTGGCCCGGCGCAGCGTCGAGCAGCAGCTGCGCCGGGCCGACGTGATGAGCAGCCCCCGGCACACCCGGCGCTTCCTGCAGCACCACCTGGCGGCGCGGACCCGCGAGGTCTTCACCTGCCTGTTTCTCGACAGCCAGCACCGGCTGCTGCGCTGCGAGGACCTGTTCCTCGGCACCCTCGACGGCGCCGCCGTGTATCCCCGCGAGGTGGCGGTACGCGCCCTGCAGCACCGGGCGGCGGCGGTGATCCTCGCCCACAACCACCCCTCGGGGGTCGCCGAGCCCAGCCACGCGGACCGGCGGATCACCGAGCGCCTGCAGGCCGGCCTCGGCCTCCTCGACATCCGGGTGCTGGACCACGTGATCGTCGGCCGCGGCGAGGCCTTCTCCTTTGCCGAGCAGGGGCTGCTCTGAAGCGCCGAATCAGTCCTTGCGGACCCCCCGACCTTCTGGTATAAAGTCGCGCTCCGCGCGGCAGGCCCCCCGAACCGAGGTGAGATGTGCCCCGCCGCCCCACAGTTTTGCAGGCCCCCGGTGTGTAGGTCCCCGGGTTCCGAAGGAGACAACGATGGCACGAGTCTGTCAGGTCACCGGCAAGCGCCCGGTCACCGGTAACAACGTATCGCACGCCAAGAACCGGCGTCGCCGCCGCTTCCTGCCGAACCTGCACCAGCATCGTTTCTGGGTGGATTCGGAGAAGCGCTTCGTCACCCTGCGCGTCTCGAGCAAGGGCATGCGCATCATCGACAAGAAAGGCATCGACACGGTCCTGGGCGAACTGCGCGCCCGTGGCGAGAAAGTCTGAGCACGGCTGGCTGAAGGAGCACGATCATGAGAGAAAAGATCCGCATGAATTCCACCGCCGGCACCGGGCACTTCTACACCACGGACAAGAATAAGCGCACCACGCCGGACAAGCTGGAAATGAAGAAGTACGACCCCGTCGTTCGCAAGCACGTGATCTACAAGGAAGGCAAGATCAAGTAAGGCGCCTGCGAGCACGCGAGACCCCGGCACCGCGTCGGGGTTTTTTTTGCCCGGATTTCCCGTCGAGGCCCGCGCCGTGCCGGAACTCCCCGAAGTCGAAACCACCCGCCGCGGCCTGGCGCCGCACGCCGTGGGCGAGCGCATCCTCGCGGTCACCGTGCGCGAGCCGCGGCTGCGCTGGCCCGTGGACCCGGCGCTGCCCGCCGCACTCACCGGCCAGCGGGTCGAGGCCATCGACCGGCGCGCCAAGTACCTGCTCTTCCGCACGGCCGCCGGGCGCCTGGTGGTGCACCTCGGCATGTCCGGCTCCGTGCGCGTGCTGCCCGCCGACACCGCGGCGGCGGCGCACGACCACATCGACATCGTCCTCGAGAGCGGTGTCGCCCTGCGCTACAACGACCCGCGCCGCTTCGGCAGTTTCCACTGGCTGCCGGGGGACGCGGGCCACCCCCTGCTGGACCACCTAGGCCCCGAGCCCCTGGGCGATGCCTTCGACGGCGCCTACCTCTACCGCCTCTCGCGCGGGCGGCGGGCACCGGTCAAGGCCTTCATCATGGACGCGCGGGTGGTGGTCGGCGTGGGCAACATCTACGCGGCCGAGTCCCTCTTCCTCGCCGGTATCTCGCCCCGGCGCCCGGCCGGGCGTATCGGTGCCGCGCGCTACGACGCCCTCGCCGGGCACATCCGCGCCGTGCTGGCGGCCGCCATTGCCCAGGGCGGGACCACCCTGCGCGATTTCGTCGGCAGCGACGGCCGCCCGGGCTACTTCGCGCAGCAGCTGTGGGTCTACGGCCGCGCGGGCGAGCCCTGCCGGCGCTGCGGCGCCCCGCTGCGCGAGCGGCGCATCGCCCAGCGGGCCAGTGTCTACTGCGTAGCCTGCCAGCGGTGAACGGGCTACACTAACGGCGATAGAGGGAGCGGACCACCCGGTCCGGGGGAGAGAATCATGAAGCTTCTTGCGCGACTGCCCGCCTTGCTGCTGGCCCTGGTCATCGTCGCACCGACGGTTCACGCCCAGGCCGTCGATGAAAAGCCCAACGGCTTCGCCATGGTCGGCGACCTCGTCGTCGCCCGGCCCATCGGCCTGGTCATGACCGCGGTCGGGGCCGCGGCCTTCGTGGTCAGCCTGCCGTTCACCGCCCTGGCGGGCCACGTGAGCGAGTCCGCCGAGACCCTGGTGCTCGGCCCCGGTGAGGCCACCTTCATGCGCTGCCTGGGCTGCCGCGAGCCGGGCTACACCTACAAGGACAAGGAACTCCGGGACGCCCGCGGGCAGAACGACTGACCCGCAACGGGTCAGTCCGCGAAGCGGGCCGCCAGTGCCTCCGCGACCGACGGGGGCACGAAGGGCTCGACGTTGCCGTTCAGGGCGGCGATCTCCCTGACCAGCGATGACGAAATGTAGGACAGGTGCTCCGAGGGCGTCAGGAAGATGCTCTCGAACTCGGGGTAGATAGCCCGGTTCATGTTCGCCAGCTGGAACTCGTACTCGAAATCCGCCACTGCCCGCAGCCCCCGCAGCACGCAGCGCGCGCCCAGGCTCCGGGCGAAATCCGTGAGCAGGTTGCTGAAGCCCTGGACCTCCACGTTGGGCAGGTGCGCGAGGGACGTCTCGCAGAGCGCCACCCGCTGCTCGAGGTTGAACAGCGGGGTCTTCTTCTCACTGTAGGCAATGGCCACGACCACGCGGTCGAAGAGCCGGGCGGCGCGCTCGGCCAGGTCGACGTGTCCGTTGGTGATCGGGTCGAAGGTCCCCGGGTAGATCACCGTTTCCCGACTCATGGCAGCGGTTCCCAGCGGCTGAAGGCGCCGATGGTAAACAATTCACCCGGGGGCCACAAACGGCCGGTAGAGCCCGAACTGCACGCCCCCGCCCCTGCCGCTGCGGTGGCAGCTCCAGCCCTCGGGCAGTAGCGCCGCGGGCTCGCGCTGGTCCGTTTCCACGTAGACCAGCGTGCTCTCGTGACAAAGCGGTGCGAGTTCCGCGCTCGCCCGGGCCAGCGCGTCGCCGGCGAACGGCGGGTCGAGGAAGATGAGGTCGAAGGGGCCCTCGCCGAGGGTGAGAAAGCGCTCCGCGCGCTCGCAGCGGCAGTCGGCCCGGTCCCCGGCGCCGAGGGTCTTAAGCACGGCGCGCAGGCTGTCCATGGCCCGTCGGTCGCTGTCGACGAAGGTGACCGCCGCCGCGCCGCGGGACAGGGCCTCGAGGCCGAGCGCGCCGCTGCCGGCGAAGAGATCGAGGCAGCGGGCGCCGGGCACGATGGTCTGCAGCCAGTTGAACAGGGTTTCGCGAACGCGGTCCGCCGTGGGCCTGAGCCCCGGTCGGTCGGCGACCGCCAGGCGCCGTCCGCGCCACTCGCCGCCGATGATGCGGATGCCGCCCCTGCCCCGCCCTGCCGCCATTTTTCCCGCCTGTGCCACGGTGATAGCATAGGCGCCCCGCGGGCGCCCGCCCGCGCACTCTAGCACGGCCGACATGAAGTTCTTCAAGCGCAGGAAAGGCGCTGCCGACGAAGGCGCCGAGGCGCCCGCGAGCGACGGCGCCACCCCACCGGACAGCCCCGCAGAAACCCCGGCGGAGGCCCCCGCGGAGGCCCCGACGGAGACGCCCGCCGAGGCCCCCTCCGGCTTCTTCGCCCGCCTGCGCCGCGGCCTCGGCCGCACCAGCGACAACCTCGTCGCCGGCCTCGGCAACCTGTTTCTCGGCCGCAAGGTAATCGACGCCGAGCTTCTCGAGGAGCTCGAGTCCCGGCTGCTGCTGGCGGACGTCGGCGTCGACGCCACCGTGCACATCATCGAGCAGCTCACGCAGCGCGTGTCGCGCAGGGAGCTGACCGAGCCCGAGGCCCTGCGCGACGCGCTGCGCGAAGAGCTGCTGGCCATCCTCGAGCCCTGCGAGCGGCCGCTCGCCGTCGGCGGCGCCTCGCCCTTCGTGATCCTCATGGTCGGCGTGAACGGCGTCGGCAAGACCACCACCATCGGCAAGCTGGCCCGCCGTTTCCAGGACGAGGGCCGCTCGGTGATGCTCGCCGCCGGCGACACCTTCCGCGCCGCCGCCGTGGAGCAGCTGCAGGTCTGGGGCGACCGCCACGACGTGCCGGTGATCGCCCAGCACACGGGCGCCGACAGCGCCTCGGTGCTCTACGATGCCTTCGCCGCCGCCCGCGCGCGCGGCGTCGATGTGCTCATCGCCGATACGGCCGGCCGGCTGCACAACAAGGACCACCTCATGGACGAGCTGCGCAAGGTCGTGCGCGTCCTCGGCAAGCTGGACCCGTCCGCGCCGCACGAGGTGATGCTGGTCCTCGACGCGGGCACCGGGCAGAACGCCCTCGCCCAGGCGGACACCTTCACCGAGGCCGTGGGCGTGACCGGCATTACCCTCACCAAGCTCGACGGCACGGCCAAGGGCGGCATCATCTTCGCCATTGCCCGCAAGCTCGGCCTGCCGATCCGCTTCATCGGTGTCGGCGAAAGCGCGGAGGACCTGCGCCCCTTCGCCGCCGGCGAGTTCATCGACGCACTCTTCGACCGGACCTGAGCCCGCGGTGATTACCTTCGAGCGGGTCAGCAAGCGCTTCGAGGGCGGCCACGACGCGCTCCGCGATGTCTCCTTCGAGATCGGCGCCGACGAGCTGGTGTTTCTCACCGGCCATTCCGGCGCGGGCAAGACAACGCTCCTGCGCCTGGTCATGCTGCTCGAGCAGCCGACCCGGGGCCGCGTCCTGGTCAACGGCCGCGACCTCTCGCGCGTCGCCCGCCGCGGCATTCCGGCGCACCGCCGCGAGGTCGGCGTGGTGTTCCAGAACCACCGGCTGCTGTTCGACCGCAGCGTCTTCGACAACGTGGCCCTGCCGCTGTACATCGCGGGCTACGATCACCGCGAGGTCGGCAAGCGCGTGCGCGCCGCCCTCGACAAGGTCGGCCTGCTGCGCCACGAGCGGGCCATGCCCTTGACCCTGTCCGGGGGTGAGCAGCAGCGCGTGGGCATCGCCCGCGCCGTGGTCGGGCGGCCGCCGGTGCTCCTCGCCGACGAGCCCACGGGCAACCTCGACCCGGCCCTGTCGGCAGAGATCATGACCCTGTTCGAGGACTTCTCCCGGGTCGGCGTCACCGTGCTCATCGCCAGCCACGATCTCGCGCTGATCTCCCGGCTGCGGCACCGGATCATCACGCTCCGCGAGGGGCGCCTGATGGGGGCGCCGGCGTGAAGGCGGTCCGGCCCGGGCGTCGCGAGGGCGCGCGCGTGCAGCGCACGCGGGTCTCGCACCGGCTCAACGCCTGGGTGCGCCATCACCGCCTGTCCGCCGCCGACAGCCTGCGCCGGGTGCTCGAGCGGCCCACGGCAAGCCTGCTGACCTGGCTGGTGGTGGGCATCGCGCTCGCGCTGCCGGTGAGCCTGGCCCTGTCCATGGACAACCTCCGCGCCCTCGGCGGCCGGGTGGACAGCCAGGCCCAGCTGTCCGTGTTCCTCCGGCCCGCGGTGGACGCCGTCGCCGGGCAGGCGCTCGCCGAGGAGCTCGGCCAGCGTGCGGATATCGCCACGGCGACCTTCCGCTCCCGGGAAGAGGCATTGGAGGAGTTCCGCGCCCGGTCCGGTTTCAGCGACGTGCTCGGCGGCCTCGAGGACAACCCCCTGCCCCACCTGCTCCTCGTCGTCCCCCGGGACCCGGCGCAGGCGGCGGCGCTGGCCGCGGAGATCGGCGCGCTGGCGACTGTCGACGAGGTGATCCTCGACCTCGCCTGGCTCGAGCGCCTGCGGCGGCTCACCGAGCTGGGTGCGCGCCTGGTGCTGGTGGCGGCCCTGCTGCTGGCGGCCGGGGTCCTGCTGGTGCTGGGCAACACGATCCGCCTCGCCGTGGAGGGCCGCCGCGAGGAGATCGAGGTCACCCGCCTCGTGGGCGCGTCCGATGCCTTCGTGCGCCGGCCCTTCCTTTATTCCGGGCTCTGGTACGGCATCGGCGGCGGCGTCGTCGCCGCGCTGCTCGTGGCCGCTGTGTTCGCTGCGCTGCGCGGCCCGGTGGCGCAGCTGGCCGCGGCCTACGGGGCGGACTGGCGCCTCGCCGGCCTGGGGCTCATCGATGCCTTCGGGCTGGTGCTGGCCGGCGGCGCCCTCGGCCTCATCGCCGCCTGGCTCGCCGTGGGCCGGCACCTGCGGCTGGACCCCCGGGGCTGACCCCGACCCTGGCAAGCTGTTGATATAAAAGATAAATTCAGCCCGCCGGGGAACTTTCAGAAAATTAGCACTCTAATACGCTGAGTGCTAAACTTGAGCACCAGTTTTGGAGGGGAACCGCATGAGCACCCAGCTTCAGCCCATCGACCAGATGGCGCCGGGGGCCAACCTTGCCGCCTACGTACAGGCAGTGGCCAGCATCCCGGTACTGAGCGCCGAGCGCGAGCAGGAACTCGCCCGGCAGCTCCATTACCAGAACGACGTGCAGGCCGCGCGCGAGCTGGTCATGTCTCATCTGCGCTTCGTGGTGCACATCGCACGCAGCTACAGCGGCTACGGCCTCGCCGAGGCCGACCTGATCCAGGAAGGCAACGTCGGCCTGATGAAGGCGGTGAAGCGCTTCGACCCGGAAAAGGGCGTGCGCCTCGTCTCCTTCGCCGTGCACTGGATCAAGGCCGAAATCCACGAGTACATCCTGCGCAACTGGCGCATCGTCAAGGTCGCCACCACCAAGGCGCAGCGCAAGCTGTTCTTCAACCTGCGCAGCGCCAAGAAGAGCCTGGCCTGGCTCACCGCCGAGGAGGCCCAGGCCGTCGCCGACGACCTCGGGGTCAACGTGCAGGAAGTCCAGCGCATGGAAGGCCGGCTCTCCAGCCGCGACCTCGCCTTCGACGCCCCGGTGGACAGCGACGACGAGGACGGCTGGCAGGCGCCGCAGTACTACCTCGAGGACCAGGGCGGCGACCCCGCCGACGCCGTGGAGTCCGAGGACTGGCGCGCGCAGAGCGAAGGCCGGCTGCAGGAGGCCCTGCGCAACCTCGACGAGCGCAGCCGCGACATCGTCGCCCGGCGCTGGCTCGCCGACGACAAGGCCACGTTGCACGAACTCGCCGCCGAGTACGGGGTCTCCGCCGAGCGCATCCGCCAGCTCGAGCAGGCGGCCATGAAGAAACTGCGGACCGCCATCGCCGCCTGACCCGTGGCCAAGCTGTTTCTCTCCCTCGGCGCGCTGGCGGGCCTGCTGGCCGTCGCCCTCGGTGCCTTCGGCGCCCACGCCCTGCGCGGGCGCCTCGATGAGTACGCCCGCGGCGTGTTCGAAACCGCGGTGCAGTACCACTTCTACCACGCCCTCGCGCTCGCCCTGGTCGGCGTGCTGCTGCTGTCGCAGCCGGCAACGGCGCTGCTGAAGTCCAGCGGCTGGCTTTTCCTCATCGGCATCGCCGTTTTCTCCGGCAGCCTCTATCTCCTCGCCATCACCGGTATCAAGTGGCTCGGTGCGGTCACCCCGCTCGGCGGCCTCGCCTTCATCGCCGGCTGGGGTTGCCTCGCTGCGGCTGCCTGGAAACTGCTGCCCTGAGGGGCGGCGCCGGTCCGTGAGCGAAGACACCCCGCGCGCGCACCGCCCGATCCGCAGCTTCGTGCTGCGCCACGGCCGCATGACCACGGCGCAGCGGCGCGCCTACGAGGCGGGCTGGGAACGGTTCGGCGTGCCCTTCGCGGCCGCGCCGCTGGACTTCGATGCGCTGTTCGGCCGCCCGGGGCCGCGGGTGGTGGAGATCGGCTTCGGCATGGGCCACTCCCTCGCGGCCATGGCCGCCGCGGCGCCCGACAGCAACTTCCTCGGCATCGAGGTGCACCGCCCCGGCGTGGGCAAGCTGCTGCACCTGGTGCGGGAGCAGGGGCTCGGCAACGTGCGCGTCATGTGCCACGACGCGGTGGAGGTGCTCCGGGACTGCATCGAACCGGACGCCCTGGACACGCTGCAGGTCTTCTTCCCCGACCCCTGGCACAAGAAGCGGCACCACAAGCGCCGCCTGATCCAGCCGCCTTTCGTCGAGCTGGCCGCCTCGCGGCTGCGCCACGGCGGCCGGCTGCACCTGGCCACGGACTGGGAGCACTACGCCGGGCAGATGCTCGAGGTGCTCTCGGCCTGCCCGCTGCTCGAGAATACCGCCCCCGACACCGGCTACGCCCCCCGCCCCGAACAGCGGCCCCTCACCAAGTTCGAGCAACGCGGCGAGCGCCTCGGCCACGGCGTCTGGGACCTCGTGTTCAGCCGGCGCTAGTCGGCGAAGAAAGCCCCGACCACGTCGTCGAGAAAGGCCAGCCCCAGCGGCGTGGTGCCGAGCCGCGCCGGGTCGTTCCGCAGCAGGCCCTTGCCCACCAGCGCATCCACCGTAGACGCGATCGCCACGTCGTCCAGCCCCGTCGCCTCGGCGAAGCGCGCCCGCGGTACGCCCTCCACCAGGCGCAGCGCATTGAGCATGAACTCGCCGGCGAGGTCCGCGGGGTCGAGGTCGCGCTCGCTGGCAGTAAAGCCGCCGGGCAGGGCCTCCAGGTAGGCCTCCGGCTGGCGCCGCTTGGCGTAGCGGCGCACGCGGCCGTCCACCCCGGTGACCTTGCCGTGGGCACCGGCGCCGATGGCGAGGTAGTCGCCGAAGGTCCAGTAGCCGAGGTTGTGCCGGCTGCGCCGGCCGGGCCGGCTCCAGGCCGACACCTCGTAGCGCCCGTAACCGGCGCTTTCCAGCCGCTTCGCGCCCTCGCTTTCCAGGTCGCCGAGGATGGCCTCGCCGGGCAGCACCGGCGGGCGGCGGTGAAAGACCGTGTTCGGCTCGATGGTCAGCTGGTACCAGGACAGGTGTTCCGGGCCCAGGGCGATGGCGGTGTCGAGGTCGGCGAGGCCCGCGGCCAGGTCCTGCCCCGGCAGGCCGTGCATCAGGTCCAGGTTGAGGTTGTCGAAGCCGGCCTCGCGCGCCGCGGCGATGGCCGCCAGGGCCTGGGCGCGGTCGTGCACGCGGCCGAGGCGGGCCAGCGCGTCGTCGTCGAAGCTCTGGATGCCGAGGGAGAGGCGATTCACGCCGGCGGCTCTGAAGGCGGCGAACTTCGCCGCCTCGGCGCTCCCGGGGTTGGCCTCCAGGGTGATCTCCGCGTCGGCGGTGAGCACCACGCGTTCGCGGATGCCCTGCAGCAGCCGCGCGATGGCCTCGCGGGAAAACAGGCTCGGTGTGCCGCCGCCGATGAATACGGTCTCGACCGGGCGCCCGCCCGCCGCGGCGGCCTCGCCGTCGAGGTCGGCCAGCAGCGTGGTGACGTAGGCGTCTTCGGGCAGCTGCTCGCGCTCGTGCGAGTTGAAGTCACAGTAGGGGCACTTCCGCACGCACCAGGGTACGTGAATATAGAGGCTCAACGGCGGCCTAACCGCCGCTGGCTGCTGATCGTCCCCGGGGCTGGTATTACTCAACTGTTTCAGGCCTCGGCCTTCAGCTGATCCAGCAGAATCTTCAGGGCGCGTCCGCGGTGGCTGATGCTGCCCTTTTCGGCGCGGGACAGTTCCGCCGCACTGCAGCCATGCTCTGGTGCCAGGAACACCGGGTCATAACCGAAGCCGCCA
>CAJWWA010000027.1 GCA_913048495.1 uncultured Halieaceae bacterium | reverse complement strand
CGAGCCGTCGCCGCCGCCCGCGCCGCGGCGCGGCTTGGCCTTTTTGGCAGCGCCGCCGCCGGCGCCGGGCAGGGAGGGGGTGCCGAAGGAGAAGAGCTCCATGCCGGCAATGCCCGCGAGGCGCTGCTGGAACTGCGCCTGCACCTGCTGCTGCGTGCGCTCCCGCTCGTCCCAGTGGGTAAGCGTCAGTCCGCCGAAGTTACTCGACGGCTCGATCACCTGCCAGGACGATGCCACTTCCGGCATGTCCTGCCAGAGGTCGACGACCTGGTCGAGGTAGCGGTTGATGTAGTCGAGGTTGGCGTAGCTCGGCGCGACGCCGACGTAGAAAACGCCGCCGGTGTCTTCCTCCGGCGCGAGTTCGTCCTGCGCCAGCATGAACAGCACGGGCAGGGCAGCGAGAATCGCCGCAGCGAACAGCAGTACCGCGCCGCGGTTCGCGAGGCAGTGGTCGAGAAGCCGCTGGTAGCGTCCCGTAAGCGCGCCGAAACGCTCGTCGAGCCAGTCGGCAAAGCGGCCCTGTTCGCCGTGGCTCTTCAATACGCGGGAGGACATGACCGGGCTCAGGGTTAGGGCGATGAGCCCCGAGACGAGGACGGCGCCGGCCAGGGTCAGCGCGAACTCGCTGAAGAGCGCGCCGGTGAGGCCGCCGATGAAGGCGATGGGCGCGTAGACCGCCGCCAGGGTCAGGGTCATGGCAACCACCGGCATCGCCACCTCGCGGGCGCCGGTGATCGCCGCCTGCAGGGGCGTGGCGCCTTCCTCCACGTGCCGGTGCACGTTCTCCACCACCACGATGGCGTCATCGACCACGAGGCCGATGGCGATCACCATGGCCAGCAGCGTGAGCAGGTTGAGGGAAAAGCCCATGGCGAGTACCAGCGCGACCACGCCGATGAGCGACAGGGGAATGGTCACCAGTGGCACCAGCACCACGCGGAAGGAGCCCAGGAACAGGTAGATCACGGCGATGACGATGAGCGCGGCCTCGACCAGGGTACTCGCGACCTCGCGCAGCGCCGCGTCGATGGCAATGCTGCCGTCCCAGTCCAGGCGCAGCTCCAGGTCTGCCGGGAGCGAGGCGCGGATCTTCGGCAGCTGCGCGTGCAGCGCCGCGGACACCTCCAGCGGGTTGGCGTCCGGCGCCGCCTCGATGGCCATGAACACCGCCGGTTCGCCGCTGGAGAACGCGCGCGACTGGTTGTTCTCCGCGGCCAGCTCCACCTCCGCGACATCGAGCATGCGCACCTGGCGGTCCCCCTCCTGGCGGACCACCAGGCGCTCGAAGTCCTCTACCGTCTGCATGTCGGTGCGGGCGTCGACGTTGATGCGCACGAGGTTGCCCTCGGTGGCGCCCGCGGTACTGATGAAGTTGTCGCGGCGCACGGCCTCGGAGACATCCGCGGCGGTGACGCCGAGGGCCGCCATGCGCACCGGGTCTAGCCAGATACGCATGGCGAGGGGCCGGCCGAAGATGGCCGCCTTGCCCACGCCGTCGAGGGTCGCGAGCTCCGGCTGCACGCTGCGCAGCAGGTAGTCGTTGATCTGGAAGGGCGTCATCTGCTGGCTGGTGAACGCCAGGTACATGAGCGCATCCTCGCCGCTGCCGGTGGCGATGACCGGATCCTCCACGTCCCGGGGGATCTCATCGCGGGCCTGGGCCACCTTGGCGACGACTTCCGTGAGTACCTGGTCCGTGTCCTCACCCAGGCGGACGTGGACCTCGATGGTCGAGACCCCCGCATTGCTGGTGGCGGAGAGATAGTCGATGCCGGCCGCGCCGGCGATGTTCACCTGCAGTGGGGTGGTCACGAAACCCTGCACGGTGCGCGAGCTGGCGCCGGGGTAGACGGTGGTCACGGTGATCACCGAGCGCTCGAGGCCGGGAAACTCGCGGATGCCGACGCGGGAGAGGGAGGCGAGGCCGAGCAGCAGGACCAGCGCGCTGACCACGATGGCCAGCACCGGCCGCTCGATGAAGCGGTCCGTGAAGCGCATCAGGCGCCGGGTCCCGCGCCGCCCTCGAGGACGACCCGGGCGCCGCGGTAGAGCTTGTTCTGCCCTACGCTGACCACGCGGTCACCGGCGCGCAGGCCGGCGAGGATGGCCACGCGGCCGTCGCGTACCGCACCGGTGGTGACCACCCGCGGCTCCACGCTGAGGCCTTCGGCGTCCTCGTGCACGAGGTACACGAGATTGCCCTGGAGCGAGAAAGTGACGGCCGTTTCCGGCACGGTGACGTGGGTCGCGGTCTCGCCGAGGTCTACGCGCAGACTCGCGAACATCCCGGGCAGCAGGCCGTCCGTCTCCTCCAGCTGTGCGCGCAGGAGCAGGTTGCGCGTGCCCGGGTCCGCGGCGGCGTCCAGCGCCTCGAGGCGCGCGGCGAAGCGCCGGCCCGGGAAGGCCGCGGTGCTGACGCTCACCTCGAGGCCGGGGCGCAGCCTCGGGGCGTAGCGCGCGGGCACGGTGAAATCGACCTCGAGGGCGGAGCGGTCCTGCAGGGTCGCGATCGCGGTACCCGACTCGAGGTAGTCGCCGACGCGCACGCGGATGATGCCGAGGGTGCCGGCAAAGGGCGCGCGGATGCGCTTGTTGTCGATGCGCGCCTCGAGCTCCGCGAGCTGCGCCGTGGCCGCTTGCAGGTCCGCGCGGGAGCGGTCGTACTGGCTCTGGGGGATGGATTTCTGTTTCACCAGGCTCTCGTCGCGCTCGAAGAGAAGCCGGGCCAGCTCGAGGTTGGCCTCCTGGCGCTCCCGGGCCGCCTGCTCGACGCTGTCATTGAGCACCAGGAGCAGGTCGCCTGCGGCCACGTCCTGGCCGGAACGGACCGCGATCCCGGTGATCTCGCCACTGGTCTCGGCGGCGAGCTCGACGCCGCGCACGGCGCGGATGGTCCCGACCGCATCGAGGACGTTGCGCCAGGGGGCGAGCTCGGCCGTCGTGGCGCTCACGGTGATCGGCGGCTGCGGCGGCGGGTTGCTGAGCGCGGCGAAGCGCTGGGCGAGGTACAGGCCGATGGCCCCGAAGATGGCCAGCAGGAGGGCGAGGGCGATGAGGTAGGCGCGCAAGGCAGCTCCTTGTTTGCTGTCGTTTTTCTTGCTGTCGTTGTCGGGGCTGTTGTCGGGGGCCTGTGACGTCGCGAGCCTGACTGCGAACCCTCCCCCGAGTTTACGGTCCCCCGGGCCCCTTGACAAAGATCAAGAGACGCCGGTTTACGCGGGCGGGCGCGCTGGGCGGGGCACCGGGGAAGCGGTATGCTCGGGAGGATGGTATGAAGGGACCCCTGCATGAGCAAGGCACGCAAGCTGAAGGCGCTGGAACGCGAAATGGACCGCGCCGAGACCTACGCCGCCTGGCGCGAGGCCGCCCTGGCCCACGACGAACTGAGCGGCGCGCGCCGCTGGCGCGAAATGGACCAGAGCCGCCAGTACGATTACGCCCAGATCCGCCTGCGCCTCGACCGGCTGCGCAGCCTGCGCGCCCGGCACGACAATCACGGGCTGCTCTACACGCTGAACGAGGGCATTCACGGCAACATGGGTGGCATGGGCCGGTCGACGCTCTACCAGCGCGCCAAGTTTGGCACCAAGCAGCTGATCGAGCAGTACATCGAGGAGATCGACGACGCCCTGCGCTATCTCGCGGACCTGCCGGAGAGTGAGATCGGTATCCAGGAGAGGATGGATTTCTTCTACCGCGCCAACATCTGCTTCGGGCGCTCGGCGCTCATGCTCTCCGGCGGCGGCGTGCTCGGCTTCTACCACATGGGGGTGGTCAAGACCCTGCTCGAGGAGGGCCTGCTGCCGCGGGTGATCTCCGGCTCCAGCGCCGGTTCCCTGGTCGCCGGTGTCCTCGGTACGCACACGGACGCCGAAATGCGTCGCTTCTACGACCCGGCGAACGTGCATTTCGAGGCCGAGCGGGAAGCGAGCGTGTTTTCCCGCATGTTCTTCGGCACGAACCCTTCCATCGACGTCGGCGACCTCGAGAAGATCATCGACCGGCTGGTGCCGGACATGACCTTCCAGGAGGCCTACGAGAAGACCGGCCGGCAGATCAGCATCACCGTGGCGCCGGCGGAGACGCACCAGCGCTCGCGGCTGTTGAACGCCATCACGTCGCCGAACGTGTACATCCGCTCGGCGGTCATGGCGTCCTGCGCGGTGCCCGGTGTCTTCCCGCCGGTGATGCTCATGGCGAAGAACGTGCACGGCGAGCCGCAGCCCTACCTGCCGACGCGCAAGTGGGTGGACGGGTCCATTGCCGATGACCTGCCGGCGAAGCGCCTGTCGCGGCTCTACAGCACCAATCACTACATCGTGAGCATGGTGAACCCCATCGCCACCCCGTTCCTGAACGGCGGCAAGCCGCGCAGCAAGATGGCCTCGGCGCTCGGTGCGCTGGGTATCGGCGTGGGTCGCGAGGTCCTCAACTTCTACCGCGGCGTGGCCCAGCGGCGGGGCGATCGCTGGCCCCGGCTCAACCTGCTGCTCAACGGCGTGCACGCGCTCATGGACCAGGAATACAGCGGCGACATCAACATCGTGCCGAGCTTCCGCTGGTACAACCCGGCGAAGATACTGTCACACCTGTCCGAGAAGGAACTGGTGGCGCTCATGCAGGGGGGCGAGCATTCGGCGTTCCCGCAGGTCGAGCCTATCCGTATCTGCACGCGCATCTCGCGGACCATGGAGGAGATCCTCTACCGCTTCGAGTACGGTGACCTGAGGCCGGAGGGTGACAAGTACCACCGGCCGCGGGCATCCCGGCGGCGGCCGGCGCCGACCCGGGCGGACCGGGAGGCCATGCGCGAGACGGGCTCCCAGCGGCTGGCCAAGGCGCCGCCGAAGAGCAAGGCGCGGGCGAAGAAGCGGCCGGCCGGGAGCAGCGGCAGAAGCGCCGGCGGGGACGCCGGAAAAGGCGGCGGCAAAAAAGCGGACAGTGCCGCCGCCTGAGGCGCGCTAGCGGTCGATGAGCGCCACGCCGTGGCGCGCCAGCGGCTCGACGAGCGCGCCCTTGGCTTCCGCCTCGGCGCTCGAGGCATTGCCCTGGAGCGCGCGTTTCTTCACGCCCTGCAGGATCGCCGCCAGGCGGAAGAAGCAGAACACCAGGTAGAAATTCCAGTGATCGATGCCGTCACGACCCGTGCGTCGGCAGTAGTCCGCGACGTAGGCGTCGTCCGAGGGCAGGCCCAGGCTCGCCCGATCCACGCCGGCAAGGCCCCTCAGTCCGGCGTCGCCGGGCAGCTGCCAGGCCATGACCTGGTAGGCGAGGTCCGCCAGCGGGTGGCCTAGCGTGGACAGTTCCCAGTCCAGCACGGCGATGATGCGCGGCTCCGTCGGGTGGAACATGAGGTTGTCGAGGCGGTAGTCGCCGTGAACCAGGCTCACGGCGCCGTCATCCGGCGGCATGTTGGCCGGCAGCCAGGCGATGAGCGTTTCCATGGCCTCGCTGTGCTCCGTCTCCGATGCCCGGTACTGCTTGGTCCAGCGCCCCACCTGGCGCTCGAAATAATTGCCCGGGCGGCCGAAGTCGGCGAGGCCGGCGGCGTCCACGTCGACATTGTGCAGGGCGGCGAGCACCCGGTTCATCTCGTCGTAGATCGCCGTCCGCTCGGCGTTGTCGGCAACCTCCGGCAGCGTCGGGTCCCAGAACACCCGGCCCTCCAGGTATTCCATGACGTAGAACATGGAGCCGATGATGCGCTCGTCCTCGCACAGGAGGTAGGCCTCCGGCACGGGAACGTCCGTGTCGGCCAGCGCCCGCAGCACCCGGAACTCGCGGTCTACGGCGTGGGCGGAGGCGAGCAGCTCGCCCGGCGGCTTGCGCCGCAGCACGTACTGGCGCCCGCCGGCGCTCAGGCGGAAGGTCGGGTTCGACTGGCCGCCGGCGAACTTCTCGGCGGTGAGGTCGCCGGAAAAGCCCGGCAGATGCTCGGCGAGGTAGGGGGCCAAACGTTCCGTGTCGAGGGTCTGGGTGCTCATTGCGCTCTCCGTGTGCTGCCCGCGGGGGGCCGCAACAATGACATCACCGGCGGAAAAAATAAACTCGCAAAGACCCCGCGGCCCGTGCCGTTGAGCCGCTCGCGCGGTAACGCTATGCTCCTGCGCCACCAGCCATAAGAATCGCGGGAGACGCGCATGTACGCAGAGCTGAAGCAGGCCTGGCAGGAACTCACGAGCCCCGGGCAGCTGTTCGAGGTGACCACGGCGGAGGTGGGCGGCGTCCCCATCCGGACCTACGCGCACGCGCCGCCGTCCCTGCGCGAGATCTGGCTGGGCGCCGCGGGTCACGGCGACAAGGAGTACCTGGTCTACAACGACGAGCGCCTGAGCTACGCCGAGGCGCAGGCGATCACGGGCTCTATCGCGCACTGGCTGAGCGAGGCCGGCGTGAGCCAGGGCGACCGCGTCGCCATCGCCATGCGCAACTACCCCGAGTGGATGCTCGCCTACTGGGCCGTGACGGCCATGGGGGCGGTGGTCGTCGGCATGAACGCCTGGTGGGTGCCGCAGGAGATGCACTACGGGCTCGAGGACTCGGCGCCGAAGGTCCTGATCGCCGACCAGGAGCGGCTGCAGCGCTTCGCGGAACTGCGCGGCGACTTCCCGGACCTGACCGTGGTCGGGGTGCGCGTGCCCCATGACCTGCCGGACTGGGCCACGGACTGGGCAGAGCTGGTCAACAGCGAGTCGAAGATGCCCGAGGTCACGGTGGCGCCGGACGATGACGCCTGCATCTTCTACACCTCGGGGACGACGGGGCGCCCGAAGGGCGCGCAGCTGACCCATCGCGGCTGCGTCAACAACATCTTCAACGTGGCCTTTGCCAACGCGGTGCAGCCGCGGGCGCTGGCCCTGGCGCGCGGCGACGAGCCCGGGGAACCGGGCGGCACGGAGATCCGCGCGCTGGTGGCCACGCCGCTGTTCCATGTGACGGCCAACAACTGCGTGGCGCAGGTGGTGACCCTGGTCGGCGGCCGCCTCGTGCACATGTACAAGTGGGACCCGGCGGAAGCGCTGCGGCTGATCGAGCGGGAGAAGCTCACCACCTTCAATGCCGTACCGATGATGGCCCGGGAGATCATGATGCACCCGGACTTCAAGACCCGCGATACCTCGTCCCTGAAGACCGTCGGCGGCGGTGGCGCCGCCATGCAGCCGGACCTCGTGGGCAAGGTCAGCGAAACCATGAAGACCGCGCGGCCGAATACCGGCTACGGCATGACCGAGACCTGCGGCATCATCACCGCGGTGTCCATGGAGTTCTTCATGGACCGGCCCACCAGTGTCGGCCCGGCCATGCCGACCTTCGAGGCCCGCATCGTCGACCCGGCAGGCAAGGAGCTGCCCCTGGGGGATATCGGTGAGCTCGTGGTGCGCGGTGCGCCGGTGATCAAGGGCTATCTGAACCGGCCGGAGGCCACGGCCGAAACCATCGTCGACGGCTGGCTGCACACCGGCGATGTCGCCTACATGGACGAGGACGGCTTCATCTACCTCGTCGACCGGGCCAAGGACATGGTGCTGCGCGGCGGCGAGAACGTGTACTGCGCCGAGGTGGAGAACGCGCTCTTCCACCACGACGCGGTCGCCGAGTGTGTCGTCTTCGCGGTGCCGGATGATCGGCTGGGCGAGGAGGTCGGCGCGGCGGTGCACCTGAAACCGGGTGCAAGCGTCGACGCCGAGGCGCTGCGTACCCACTGCCGGGAGCACATCGCGGCCTTCAAGGTGCCGCGCTACCTCTGGTTCCTCGACGACCCGCTGCCGCGCAACGCCAACGGCAAGTTCCTGAAGCGCGAGCTGCGCGACACGCTGAAGGTCGAGGACGCCGCCTGACGCAGGCGGCGCCTCAGGCGTCGACGTCGAGGGTCACGCCGCGGGCGATGGTGCCGTCCGCCTCGCCGCTGCTGATGGCCACCCGGTCCGCCGCGATGCCCTTGCTCGTGACCAGGTAGCGCTTGACGGCGGCGGCGCGATCCGTCGCCAGCGTCTCCAGCGCGCGGGGCGGCAGCGCCATCGTGTCCACGACCGCATCGTATTGCGCCGCAGGCGGCGGCAGCGCTGCCTCTTCCCCCTCGGCGCCGGCCGGTGGCGCCAGCGGCGCGTAGCGGGCCGCCACTGCCTCCGCCCAGGCGGCGTCGCGGGCGGCCAGGCTCTCCGGCGTCAGCCCGTCCGCGAGCAGCGCGTCGTCCAGTGCCTTTGCCTTGAGAACCCTCGCGTCCTCGCTGTCGGTGATCCCGCGGGCGAGGAGCCGGAGCTGCGGCCGCTGTGTGAGCGCATCGGCCAGGGCATCCAGCTTGCCTGCCGCCGGCGCGTCGAGGCTGTCGCGGGCGGGCTCGAAGGCCAGGGCCTGCAGGTCCTCGTCGCTGCCGGCGAGGCCCGCGAGGAGCTTGAACGGTGCGGTGACGATGTTGGTGATGACGTTGGCGATGGCGCGGCCGATGACCTTGCCCAGGCGGAAAGAGGGGTCATCGACATCGCCCTCCACGGGCACGTCGAGGTCGATCACGCCGCGCGAATCCTCCAGCAGCGCGATGGCCAGCTTCAGCGGCAGGTCCATGGCCTGTTCGCTTTCAAAGGGCGCGCCCAGTTCCATCTGCGAGATGATGGCCCGGTTCTCGCCCGCCAGCCGGTCACCGGCAAGGCGGTAGCGCAGGTCGAGGTTCAGCGTGCCGGCGTCGATCGTGTAGCCGGCATAGGTGCCCGCGTAGGGCGTGAGCCGGGCGATATCGATGCCCTGGAAGCTGACGCCGATATCGACATCGGGCGCGGGCGCGAAGGGCGCGATGCTGCCCTCGATGCGCACCGGCGCGTAGCCGTCCACGGAGCCGGTGAGCTTGACCGGCACCGGGGCGGTCGAGGCGGTGGCGACGGTGCCGACCTCGCCCTCGAGGCCCTCGACCAGCGTGCGGAATTCCAGGGGCAGGGAGCGGTCCTCGAAATCCACCGCGCTGTTGCTCACGGCGAGGCCGCCAAGGGTGACCGCCCAGGGTTCGCTGCCGGCGCCGGGTTCTGCATCGCTTTCGGTGCTGCTCCCGTTCTCCGCTGCGTCTTCGCTCTCGATCAACGCTGTCTGCACGTTGAGGCGGCCGTCCTCGCCGATGCGCAGGCGGCTTTCATAGCCGTCGAGGGAGATGACGCCCGTTTCCAGCGTCTGCGCCGCCACATTCACGCTGATGCCGGGGACGGCCAGCGTGTCCCAGCGCAGGGCGCTCTGCTCGGCCCCGTCGATCTGCAGGCCGAAGGCCGTGAGACGGACATCGGCCCTGGCCGTTGCCGGCGCGAAATCCGTGAGCCCGATGTCGCCGTTGACGGCCAGGCGGCCGCCTTCAAAGCCGGCCTTGATAAACGGTGTCAGGAGCGGGTTGGCCAGGGTGACGGGGAGGGCGTCCAGCTCGAGATCGAGGGTGCCGCTGCCCGCGCCGGCATCGACGGCCCCGGCGACGGCCAGGGTGGCCTCCCCGTTGAGCGTGAGGGCCAGCGCCACGCTGCTGTCGCCCTCCGGCGGGTACGCCAGGTTGCCCAGTTCGACCGTGAGCGGGTCGACCGTGAGCAGGGCCGGGGCGGTGTAGGGCGAGCGCCAGCGCAGGCGGGCATCGGGGACGGAGAACCGGTCCAGCTGCAGCTGCCAGGGCTCGGCGTCGTTCCCCGCCGGGCCGCCGCTGTCGGCCGCAGCCGTGTCGTTCGCGGCGGCGTCGCCTGCCCCGGGGACGAGCAGGGTGAGCAGGCTGACCTGCTCGCCCTCGAGGAACCCGCTGACGGCCAGCCCCTCGAGGCTTGCCTCGGCAGCGCTCACACGCTGTGCGGCGCTGTCGACGCTGATGCCGTCCAGCTCGAAGCGGTCAAAGGCGAGCGCCGTATCCGGCAGCGCCGCGGGGTCTGCGGGCGCCAGGGACAGGTCGCGCAGCTGCAGTGCGCCGCTGCTCACGCTGACCCGGGGCTCGCCCTGCCAGTCGGCCTCGTAGTGGCCGGTGATTTCCATGAGTGCGCTGTCCATGGCGAAAGGCAGGTCTTCGGCGAGGTAGCGGTGCAGCGGGCGCAGGTCGAGGTCGGCGATCTGCAGTTCGCCGCTGCTGCGGGCCTGCGGCAGGGAGAACTCACCGCGCCAGCGCAGGATGCCGTTGTGCTCCGTGACCACGAGCAGCTCGTAGGGGCTTCCCGCCGCTACCACGGTGGACAGGCCCGTGACCGTGAAGCCGAGGTCGCGGAGGAAGGTCTCGTAGCGGGGCGTGCGGGTGCGGTCCTCGAAACGCAGCTCGCGGGCATCGAAGCGCAGCGAGCGCACCGTGATACCCGGGATGGCAGCGTCGCCGTCGTCGCTAGCCTCCGCCCCGGCGTCACCCGCCAGGAGGTCGCTGATGTTGAAGCGGCCGTCCTCGAAACGTCGCAGGGCGACCTCGAGGCCCTCCACCGCCACGGCGTCCAGCACGAAGCCCGGCTGCGTCATGCTGCGCCAGGCGCCGAAGTCGACCTCCAGGCGGTGCAGGGCCGCAAAGGGTCCGCCCTCCGGCTCGGCCAGGCGCGCCTTGCGCACCTCGAGGGCCAGGGTGAAGGGGTTGAAGAGGATCAGCTCGCTGTCCAGGCGGCGCCCGAGGTACTGCTCAGCCAGGCGCGGCGCCGCGATGTTGAGGGCGGGCAGCAGCACGAGGAGGGCGAGCGCCAGGTAGGCCAGGTAGGCCATGAGAAGGGTGCGCAGCAGGCGTCTGGGCATGGCAGTACCGAGGTGTTGAAAGACGGAGCGGTTTAGCTTGCAGGCCCCTCGCGGCCTTTACAAGCCCTTGCGATAGGCATAGGGCGTGACACCGGTCCACCCCTTGAAGGCGCGGATGAAGGCGCTCGACTCGGAGAAACCGGACCGGTGGGCGATCTCCTCGATGGACAGGCCCTGGCGCCCGAGGTAGTGCAGGGCCACGTCGCGGCGCAGCTGGTTCTTGATGTCCTTGAAGGTGGTGCCCTCCCGCGCGAGGCGGCGGCGCAGGGTCTGCGGGTGCACCTCGAGGGCGGCAGCCACCTCGCCCAGCTCCGGCATGTCGAGGAGGTTCTGGCGCACCAGGTCGCGGACCTGGGCGGTCCAGCTGGCCCGCGGGTACTGCTGCGTGAGCATGATCAGCACCGGGTGGCGGAGAAAGCGCTTGAGCGTGGCCTCGTTCTGTACGACCGGGCGCTCCATGAGACCTGCCGGGAATTCCAGGGCACAGTGCTCACACTCGAAGTCCACGGGGTTGGCCAGGAACATCCGCCGGTAGTCGTCGGGCTGGGCGGCCGGCGGGTAGTCGAGGCTTGCCCGGGTGAGCGGCAGGTGCTCCTGCACCAGCCAGCTGCCGAAGCGGTGGACGTTGAACAGGAACAGCTCTTTCAGGTACGGGTCCACCGGCGCCGGGCCCTGTTCGCGCAGGTGGACGGCGGCGCGCTCGCCGCTCACCTCGAAGGCGGGCACGGGGTCGTAGCCGAAGAGGGCATAAAAGCGGCAAAGGCGCGACAGGGCCTGGCCCAGGGTGGCGCTGCCGATGACCGCATGGCACATCATGTCCCAGCTGCCGAGGGGCATGGGGCGCTCGCCGTAGCCGAGGGACTCGTCGCCGAGGGCCTGCATGGTGGCGACCTGCAGGTCCGCGAAGCGTTCGATGGCAATGCGGGCGTGGGGTTCGCGCAGGAGCCGGGGCGTGATGCGGTTGCGGCGGAGGAGGGGCAGCGGATCCACGCCGAGGCGAACCGTGTGGCGCAACACGGCGCGGGCGAAGTGCACCGAGATGGATTGCTTGCGCAAGGGCGGGTCCTGTCAGTTTGGGTCAATAATTTTGTCCGTGGCGGTCATTGCCGCCCCCGGCGGCGCTGCACATACTGGCGCGCGCCCCCATCGCCCACCACGGAGATTCGCGATGTTGCCACGCAACTTCACCGAAGAACAAACCATGTTCCGCGATGCTTACCGCAAGTTCCTCGCCAGCGAGATTGTGCCACATATGGAGCGCTGGCGTGAGGCGGGCATCGTCGACCGGGAGGCCTTCCTGCGCGCCGGTGAGCAGGGCTTTCTCATGGTCTGGCCGGCCGAGAAATACGGCGGCATGGGCGACGAGGACTTCCGCTTCGAGCAAGTCATCATCGAGGAAACCGCCTATGCCCGTGTCGGCGACTGGTACGCGACGCTGCACAGCCGCCTGGTCGGTCCCTACTTCACCCGTTTCGGCAGCGAGGAGCAGTGCGAGCGCTTCCTGCCGAAGTGCGTGAGCGGCGAGTGCATTCTCGCGGTCGCCATGACCGAGCCGGACGCCGGCTCGGACCTGGCCGGGATGCGCTCGACGGCGCGGGAGGATGGCGATCACTGGGTTCTCAACGGCTCCAAGACCTACATCTCCAACGGCATCAACGCCGACGCGGTCATTGTCGCGGCGAAAACGGACCCGGAGAACAACCCGCACCACATGACCCTGTTCATCGTCGAACGGGGCATGGAGGGCTTCGAGCGCGGCCGCAACCTGAAGAAGATGGGCATGAAGGCGCAGGACACCGCCGAGCTGTTCTTCAACGATGTGCGCGTGCCGAAGGCGAACGTTCTCGGCGAACCCGGCAAGGGCTTCATCTACCTGATGGAGGGGCTGGCCGAGGAGCGGCTCATCGGCGCCTGCGGCTACCTGGCCTCGGCCCAGCTGTCCTGGGACCTCACCTACGACTACGTGCGCGAGCGCAAGGCCTTCGGCAAGCCCCTGGCGGCCTTCCAGAATACGCAGTTCAAGCTGGCGGAACTGCGCACCGAGCTCGATATCGCCCAGAGCTATGTAGACCAGTGCGTCGCTGCCTTCAACGCGGGCCAGCTCACGGCGGTGGATGCCGCCAAGGCCAAGCTGGTCACCAGCGAGCTCCAGGTTAAGGCTGCCGATGTCGGCGTGCAGCTCCACGGCGGCGCCGGCTATATGGACGAATACGCCATCAGCCGTCAGTATACCGATGCCAGGATCGCCACGATCTATGCCGGCAGCTCCGAGGTGATGAAGATCATCATCAGCCGCGACTGCCTGTCGGACGACTACAAGCCGTTCAATACCCGTAACTTCTGAAGCACGCGTTTAAGTACACGGAATCACGCACACACGGAATCAAGGAGGAATCACCATGGATCTGTCAGGGAAAGTCGCCATCGTCACCGGCGGGGCCTCCGGCCTCGGCCGCGCCACCGTCGAGGCCTACGTCGCCAAGGGCGTCAAGGTCGCTATCTTCGACCTCAACGAGCAGGCCGCGGACGAGATGATCCAGGCCCTCGGCGACGACAAGGTCGCCTTCTGGAAGGTCAATGTCGCCGACGAGGACTCCGTGAGCACGGCCGTTGCCGGCGTGGTGGAGAAGTTCGGCGCCCTGCATATCTGCAACAACTTCGCCGGTATCGGCAGCGCCTGCAAGACGCTGAGCAAGAAGGGCGTCTTCCCGCTGGACATGTTCATGGGCGTGATCAACGTCAATCTCGTGGGCACCTTCAACGTGTCCCGCTATGCCGCCGAGCAGATGGCGAAGAACGACCCGGTCTTCGGCGACGACGGCCGCGGCGTCATCATCAACACGGCGTCCATTGCCGCCTACGAGGGGCAGATCGGACAGCTCGCCTACAGCGCGTCCAAGGGCGGCGTGGTCGGCATGACCCTGCCCATGGCCCGCGACCTCGCCAGCTACGGCATCCGCGTGAATACCATCGTGCCGGGGCTGATCCACACGCCGCTCTTCGAGTCGCTCCCGGAGCCGGCCTACAAGTCCCTGGAAGCGAGCGTGCTCTACCCGCATCGCCTGGGCAAGCCCGAGGAAATTGCGCACCTGTCCGTGTTCATCGCCGAGAACGATTACGTCAACGGCGAGTGCATCCGCCTCGATGGCGGTATCCGGATGCAGCCCAAATAAGCGCGGCGCGCGCCCATAACGATAAACAGGGAGACGGCTATGGGGCCCCTCAACGGCTACACGGTGATCGAACTTGCCGGCATCGGACCGGCACCCATGGGCGGCATGCTGCTCGCCGACATGGGGGCGGAGGTGATCCGCGTGGACCGCGCCGGCGGCGCGGACCCGAAGCTCACGGAGCGGGTCAGCGGCCGCGGCAAGAAGTCCATCGTTATCAATCTCAAGGACCCGGCGGGCGTGGACGCGCTCCTGCGCATGGTCGAGAACGCCGATGTGCTGATCGACCCGTTCCGCCCCGGGGTCTGTGAAAAGCTGGGCATCGGCCCCGAGGAATGTCTCGCGCGCAACCCGAAGCTGGTGTTCGCGCGCATGACCGGCTGGGGCCAGACGGGCCCGCTGGCCAGGGCCGCCGGCCACGACATCAACTACATCTCCCTGACCGGTGCGCTCTATGCCATCGGCCCGAAGGAGGGGCGGCCGGTGCCGCCGCTCAACCTCATCGGCGACATGGGCGGCGGCGGCATGCTCCTCGTGCAGGGGGTGCTCGCCGCTCTGCTCGAGGCCAGCAACTCCGGCCAGGGCCAGGTGATCGACGTGGCCATGGTCGATGGCGCAGCGCAGCTGATGTGGATGTTCCACAACTTTCAGGCCATGGGCGCGTGGAACGCCGATGAGCGCGAGGCCAACCTCCTGGACGGCGGTGCGCATTTCTATGGTACCTACGAGTGCGCCGACGGCGAGTACGTCGCGATCGGTTCCATCGAGCCGCAGTTTTATGCGCTGCTCCTGGAAAAGGCCGGTCTCTCCGCCGACGAGTTCGGGGACCAGAACAACCCGGCACTCTGGCCGGCGCTCCGGGACAGGCTGGCCGAGGTCTTCCGCCAGAAGACCCGCGACGAGTGGTGTGCGCTCATGGAAGGGACGGACGTCTGCTTCGCGCCGGTGCTCCGGTTCACCGAGGCGCCCTCGCACCCGGCCAATGTCGCCCGGGAGACCTACATCGACGTCGAGGGCGTCGTGCAGCCCGCGCCCGCGCCGCGCTTTGCGCGCACACCGTCGACGGTGCGTCACGGCGCTCACGGCGCCGGTGAGGATACGGACAGCATCCTTACGGCCATGGGCTTTGCCGAGCAGGAAATTCAGCAACTGAAGGCCGGCGGCAGCGTCGCCTGACCGGTCGGGGGAAACGCCATGAACGATTTCAAGACCGTGCGCATCGACCGTGACGGCCCCGTGGCCGTGGTGACGCTCAATCGCCCGGACAGCCTCAACAGCTTCAACGGCGAACTGCGGCGGGAATTTCTCGCTGCCGTGCAGGCGGTGAATGCCGATCCGGCGATCCGCGTCGCCGTGCTCACGGGTGAGGGTCGCGCCTTCTGCGCCGGCGCGGACCTGTCCGAGGGCCTGTCGCCGGACGACGGCGGTGGCCACGCCACCGAGGCCATGCTCAACGACGAGTACAAGCCCGCCGTGCTGGCGATCACCCAGTCCCGCAAGCCCTGGATCGCTGCTGTGAACGGTGCGGCCGCCGGTATCGGCAGCGCCTTCGCCATGGCCTGCGACCTGTCGGTGATGGGGGAGGGCGCCTACCTCTACCAGGCCTTCGTGGCGATCGGCCTGGTTCCCGACGGCGGTGCCACCTGGCACCTCGCGCGCACCCTGGGGCCGCTTCGGGCCTTCGACATGATGACCTCCGGCGAGAAGATCCCCGCGGCGCGCTGCGTCGAGCTGGGCCTGGCCAACCGCGTGGTCGCCGACGACGCCCTCGTCGACAGTGCCGTCGCCTGGGCCAACGAGCTGGCCGGCAAGGCGCCGCTCGCCCTCGAGTACATCAAGAAATCGCTGGCCTTTGCCATGGAAAACGACCTGTCGTCCGTGATCGCCAACGAGGCCTCCCTGCAGCACAGCTGTGTGGACAGCGCCGATGCCAAGGAAGGCGTGATGGCCTTCCTCGAGAAGCGCCAGGCGAACTGGTCCGGCCGCTAGCCGAGGCCCCGGGTGGCTGACGAGACTGGCGACGACGGCGACGCGCTGCGCCCGGAACTCGCCGCGCTCCGGGACCGGCTGGCGCAGACCGGCGATGACGCCCGGGCGGCCGACCGTGACAAGCGCCACGGCCACGGCTACCGCACGGCGCGGGAGAATCTGGCCGACCTCGTTGATGCCGGCAGCTTCCAGGAGTACGGCCAGCTTGCGGTAGCCGCTCAGCGCAGCCGCCGCGACTACGAGGAACTGCAGCGCCGTACCGCCGGCGACGGCATCATCACCGGTACGGCGCGCATCAACGGCGACCTCTTCGGTGAGGCGGCGACCCGCACCGCGGTCATTATCAACGACTACGCCGTGCTCGCCGGCACCCAGGGCTTTTTTCATCACCGCAAGCTGGATCGGCTCTGCGAGCTCGCCGAGCGCCTCGCGCTGCCGGTGGTCATGTATACGGAAGGCGGAGGCGGGCGCCCCGGCGATACGGATGTACTGACGCAGATCGCCGGGCTCAATGTGCCGTCCTTCGCCGCCTGGGCGCGGCTCGCCGGCAGGGTGCCGCGCATCGCCGTGAACAACGGCTATTGCTTCGCAGGCAACGCGGCGCTGTTCGGCTGTGCGGACTTCCGCATCGCCACGCGGCGCTCCTGGATCGGTATGGCGGGCCCGGCGATGATCGAGGGCGGTGGCCTCGGTCGCTTCGAGCCCACGGAGATCGGGCCCATCGACGTGCAGGAGCGCAACGGCGTGGTCGACCTCGTGGTCGAGGACGAGGCGGCGGCGACCGCCGCGGCGCGACAGCTTCTCGGTTACTTCCAGGGGGACCTCGCCACCTGGGACTGTGCCGACCAGCGCGCGCTCCGTGACCTGGTGCCCGAGGACCGGCGCTGGGGCTACCCGGTACGCCGGGTCATCGAGACGCTGGCAGATACCGGCTCCTTCCTCGAGCTGGGCCGCATCCACGGCCGCAGCGTGATTACCGGTTTCCTGCGCATCGAGGGGCGGCCGATGGCGCTCCTGGCCAATGACTGCCAGCAGCTCGGCGGCGCCGTGGATGCGGAGGCCGCGGACAAGGCGGCCCGCTTTCTCACCACCTGCAACGCGCTCGGCCTGCCGCTCCTGTCGCTCACCGATACCCCCGGCTTCATGGTCGGCCCGGACAGCGAGGCGCAGGCCGCCGTGCGGCGCATGGCCAGCCTGTTTACCGCCGGTGCGGCACTCACGGTACCGGTGATCGCCATCTTCCTGCGCAAGGGTTATGGCCTCGGCGCCATGGCCATGGTCGGCGGCTCCTTCGCCGAGCCGGTCTACGCGGCGTCCTGGCCCACGGGCGAGTTCGGCGGCATGGGCCTCGAGGGCGCCGTGCGCCTGGGCTACAGCAAGGAACTGGCCGCCGAGCCCGACGAAGCCAGCCGGGCGGCCCTCTTTGAGAAGCTGGTAGCGAAACTCTACGAGGTGGGCAAGGCCACGGAGGCCGCCGCCCACCTGGAAATCGACGCGGTCATCGATCCGGCGGACACCCGTTCGACCATCCGCGAAGCACTCACCGGCGCCCTCGGCGCCCAACGCAGAAGGTAAGACTCATGGACAAGCTCTTCGATCTCTCCGGCAAGGTGGCCGTGGTCACCGGCGGTTCCCGCGGTATCGGTGCCATGATTGCCCGCGGCCTGGTCGGCGCGGGCGTGCGCACCTACATCACGGCGCGGCGCGAGGAGGAGCTCGCGGCCACGGCCGAGGAACTCAGCGCCTTCGGTGAGTGCATCGCCATGCCCTCGAACCTGGGAAGCCTCGAGGGTGTTCAGGCCTTCGCCGATGCCCTGCGCGAGCGCGAGCCGGCGCTGCATATCCTGTTCAACAACGCCGGCGCCAGCTGGGGCGCGCCGATCGACGAGTTCCCGGAAGCCGGCTGGGACAAGGTCATGGACCTGAATGTGAAGTCGCTCTTCTTTCTGACGCAGAAGCTGCTGCCGGCCCTGCGCGCGGCGGGTACCGCCGAGGACCCGGCCCGGGTGGTGAATATCGGTTCCATCAACGGTCTCACCTATGCCCCGCTGCAGAACTACTCCTACACGGCCAGCAAGGCGGCGGTACACCACCTGACCCGGCAGATGGCGGCGGACCTCGCCGGTGACTACATCAACGTCAATGCCATCGCGCCGGGCTTCTTCCCGAGCAAGATGACGGCGCACCTGCTCGAGCACGAGGCCGAGATGGCGAAAGCCATCCCCCGGGGGCGCCTGGGTCAGCCGGAGGATGCCGCCGGCACGGCAATCTATCTCTGCGCCCGCGCCTCGGCCTTTGTTACCGGCAACGTGCTGGTACTCGATGGGGGCCAGGTGGCCGGCGCCTGACGGAGCCCCTGCTGAGGCGCGCGGGAGAGCCGCTCAGGCGGTCACGACCAGGCGCACGGCCTGCAGGTGGAGGTCGGCCCGGGCGATGGCCGCCAGGCTCTCTTCGCGCTGCCAGCGCAGGTGGCTGATCTCCTCGTCCCGCACCTGCGGGTTGACCCGCTTCAGTGACTCCAGGCGCGTGATCTCCTCGCCCAGGTGGTTTTCGGCGCGGCGTGTCGCGTCCTCGCGAAGGGTGGCGAGGTGTTTCTCGGCAAAGCCCGCGGCGGCGGCCAGGCGCTCATCCACGGCGCCCTGGAGCTGGCGGATGATGCCCACGGCCGTGGCGTGGTCCACCCGGCGGACGAGCTGGTTCAGGCGTTCGTGGGAGATGGCCTGGGAGAGGTCCCGGTCGCGGCTGTCCACCAGCACCCGCTGCGGTGACAGGGACAGGAACCGCTGCAGCTGCAGGCTCTTCGGCGCACTCACGTTGACCGTGTACAGGCATTCCAGCAGGAGGGTGCCGGCCGGTACACCGCGGAGCTTGAGGGTGCCGAGCGCGGCGTTGCCGAGCTCGGTGGACAGGATGGCCTCCATGGCTTCGCTGAGCATCGGGTGCTCCCAGGTCAGGAAGGCCATGTCCTCCCGGGCCAGGGCCGTCGCCCGGTCAAAGGTCACCGTGCGCCCGTCTTCGGGCAGCTCGGGGAAATGGGCGGTATCCATGTGCTCGCCGGGGCGCAGCACCAGGCAGCCCTCGCTGTGGTACTCGTGTTCCACGCCGAGGTTGTCGCAAAGCGTCTCGAAGTAGGCCTGCAGCTCGCCGCTGCGCTCGCTGTCGCGGATGGCCTCGATGATGCGCTGGGCCTCCACCGGGCGGCAGGCGTTGCGTTCCAGCAGCCGGTCCCGCCCTTCGGCCAGGCGGCGGTTCGCATTCGCCGTGGCCTCGCGGGTCTCCTCAATCAGTGCGTTGATGTCCTCGCCGCCGTCCAGTGCCGCCTCCAGCCGCTCCCGGTAGGCGTCGAAGACCGGACGGCCCGCGGGGCAGTTCTGCCGGAAGATATCGAGGCCCTCGTGGAGCCAGCGGAACAGGCGTTCCTGCGCCGTGCCGGCAAGGTAGGGCACGTGGATATGCACGTCGCCGGCCTGGCCGATGCGGTCGAGGCGGCCGATGCGCTGCTCCAGGAGATCCGGGTTGCGGGGCAGGTCGAAGAGGACGAGGTGCTGGGCGAACTGAAAGTTGCGCCCCTCGCTGCCGATCTCCGAGCAGATCAGCGCCTGGGCGCCGCTCTCGGCGTCGGCAAACCAGGCCGCGGCGCGGTCGCGCTCGATGATTGACAGCCCCTCGTGGAAGGCGGCGCAGCGGATACCGGCGCGCAGGTGCAGGTAGTGCTCGAGCTGTTCCGCGGTGGCCGCGGTGCTGCAGATGACCAGCGCCTTGCGCGGCCGCAGCTCGCGCAGCGTATCCCGCAGCCAGGTGACCCGCGGCTCCTCGGCGAGCCAGGCCTCATCCCGGGCCTGGCGCTCGGGGTAGAGGGCACCGGGCTCTGCCGCCGGCCCGGCGGCGGGCAGCGCGCTCTCGTGGAGGTGCCGGGCGGGGAAGCCGCCGACGCTGGCCCGGGTGTTGCGGTAGAGAACCCGGCCGGTGCCGTGGCGGTCCAGGATGCGCTCGATGAGCACGGCGTCGCTTGCGCCCTCATCGAGGCCCGGGGGCAGGGCGGCGGGCCGGCGGCCGTCCTCGATGGCCTCGAGCAGCTCGCTCCATTCCCGGTAGCGGGCCTCCTCGGCGCGGAACGCGTCGAGGTCGTGGAAGCGCGCCGGGTCGATGAGCGCCAGGCGCGCGAAGTGGCTCTCCACGCCGAGCTGTTCCGGCGTGGCGGTCAGCAACAGGAGCCCCGGGCTCGCGCCCGCGAGGGCGCTGACGAAGCGGTAGTCCTGCCCCGGCGCATCGGGCTGCCAGTGCAGGTGGTGTGCCTCGTCGACCACGACGATATCCCAGGGCGCGGCGAGCGCATCGGCCTGGGCCACGGGGTCCTCGTAGAGCAGGTCGCCCGCGCAGAGCACGAGCTGCTCACTCTCGAAGGGGTTGTCGCCGTCGCTCGCGGCCAGCCGTTCGCCGTCGAAGAGCGCGAAATGCAGGTTGAAGCGCCGCAGCATCTCCACCAGCCACTGGTGCAGGAGCGGCTCGGGCACCAGCACCAGCACCCGGCTGGCCCGGCCCG
>CAJWWA010000026.1 GCA_913048495.1 uncultured Halieaceae bacterium | reverse complement strand
CCGCCGCAGCCGGTACCGGCGGGCGGGCCGCCGGCCTCGACGCACATGACGCCGTTGTAGCCCTCGTGCACGAAGTCCTCGATCTGCAGCTCCTCGCTGTGGAATTCCACTTCCTCGAGGGCGTCGATGACGGTCGGCATAAGCGCCTTGGTCAGGGTGAAGGTGGAGTCGTGCTTCGGGTCGCAGCCGATCTGGATGACCCGCTTGCCGAGCTTGGAGAAGGCGACGGACAGGTTCGACGAGGTCGTGGACTTGCCGATCCCGCCCTTGCCGTAGACGGCGAACACCTGCGCCTGGCCGATATCGATTTCAGGATCCAGGTGGACCTGGACGGAGCCGTCGCCGTCCGGGGGGCTCCCCGGCGGATCGACGAGCTGAACGGGGATGTTATTGTCGAGACTCATGCAGCTACCTCTTCTGTGACGCCTTCGAGCCAGTCCTCGAGGTCCTCGCCGGCACGGCGCAGGGCTTCCAGGGTGGCTTCGTCGGGGTTCCAGTATTGGCGGTCGTGGGCCTCGAGCAGCCGGTTGGCTACCTTGACCGAGGCCGCGGGGTTGAGCTTGGCGAGACGCTTGCGCATTTCCTCGTCGAGGATGAAGGTCTCGGACAGCTTCTGGTAGACCCAGGGGGCTACCTGCCCGGTGGTGGCGGACCAGCCCATGGTATTGGTCACATGGGACTCGATCTGCCGCACGCCCTCGAAACCGTGTTCGAGGACGCTCTCGTACCACTTCGGGTTGAGCACGCGGGTGCGCGTCTCCAGGGCCACCTGCTCGGCGAGGGTGCGTACCTTGCCGTTGCTGGTGGTCTGGTCGGAGATATAGATCGGCACGTCTTCGCCGCGGGAGCGCTTCACGGCGCGGCTGATGCCGCCGAGCGTGTCGAAGTACTGGTCCAGGGTGGTGACGCCGACCTCGACGGAATCGAGGTTCTGGTAGGCCAGCTGCACGTTGGACAGTACCGAGTTGAGCAGGTCCGCCTGCGGCGCGGACTGGCCGGAGCGGCTGTAGGCGTAGCACTTGCGCGAGGTGTAGGTATCGGCGAGTTCGCCCTCGTCCTCCCAGCGGCTGTTGTCCACCAGCAGGTTGACGTTGGAGCCGTAGGCGCCCTCGGCGTTCGAGAACACGCGCAGGGCGGCCGTCTCCAGGTCGCAGCCGTGCTCGGCCTGGTAGGCGAGCGCGTGCTTGCGCACGTAGTTCAGCTCGGCGGGCTCGTCGGCCTCGGCGGCGAGGTAGGCGGCCTCGGCGAGCATGCGCGTCTGCAGCGGCAGCAGGTCGCGGAAAATGCCCGAGAGGGTGATGATTACGTCGATCCGCGGCCGGCCCAGCTCCGCAAGCGGCTTCAGCACCGCGCCGCAGACGCGGCCGTAGCCGTCGAATTTCGGCTCGGCGCCGATGAGTGCGAGGGCCTGGGCGATGGGCCCGCCCTCGTTCTTCAGGTTGTCCGAGCCCCAGAGCACCAGGGCGATGGACTCGGGCACCCCGTTGCCCTCGGCGGCGTGCCGGTCGAGGAGCGTCTGCGCCTGCCGGGCGCCGTCGCGCAGGGCGAAGCGGCTGGGCAGGCGGAACGGGTCGAAGCCGTGCAGGTTGCGCCCCGTCGGCAGGACATCTGGCGTGCGCAGCAGGTCGCCGCCCGGTGCCGGGCGGATGAAGCGGCCGTCGAGGGCGCGCAGGATGGCGTCGAGCTCGCTGTCGGTGCCGAGCATGAGCGCCGTCTGCGCCAGCTGCCGGCAGGCCTCGAGAAGCTGTTCCTCGTCGGCGCCCTCGCCCTGCGCCTTCGCCAGCTGCGCGGCGACGGTCTTCGGTTCCTCGCCGTCGAGGAGTTTCTCCAGGGTCTCGCGCTCCAGGTCTAGGTCGTGGCTGGCCAGGGCGATGGAGCCGAGCATGTCGAGCTGCTCGTCGCGCGTCGGCGCCTCGCCGACCACGTGCAGGCCGTAGGGGATCAGCGTCTCTTCCACCTCGATGAGCTGCCGGCGCAAAGCCTCGATGGCGTCGAAGCTGTTCTCGTCCCAGGCCGGCTCGGCGCTGACGAGCTCGAGCTCCAGGGCCTGGCTCTGGATGAGCGAGGCGAGGTCCGAGCGGGCCTCGGCGCCCTTGTCCTGCTCGCCGCGCCAGCGGTCGATGGAGGCCTTGAGGTCGAGCAGGCCCTTGTACAGGTCGGACTGGGTCACCGGCGGCGTCAGGTAGCTGACCAGCGTGGCCGCGGAGCGGCGCTTGGCGATGAGGCCCTCGGACGGGTTGTTGGCGCCGTAGAGGTAGAAGTTGGGCAGGTTGCCGATGAGCCGGTCCGGCCAGCAGCTGCCCGCCATGCCGGCCTGCTTGCCGGGCATGAATTCCAGCGCGCCATGGGTGCCGTAGTGGAGCACGGCGTCGGCGCCGAAGTCCTCGCGCAGGTAGCGGTAGAAGGCACTGAAGGCGTGCGTGGGTGTGAAGCCGCGCTCGAAGAGCAGCCGCATGGGGTCGCCCTCGTAGCCGAAACCGGGCTGCACGCCGACCAGCACGTTGCCGAACTGCGCGCCCATCACGAAGATGTTGCGCCCGTCGGAGAGTTCCTTGCCCGGGGCCGGCCCCCACTGGGCCTCGATTTCCTCCAGGTACGTCTCCCGGGCGACGTGGTCGTCGGCGGGGATGTGCGCGTGCACGTTGGCCATGGCGCCGTACTGGGCGGCGTTGCCCTCGATGATGGCGCGGCGCAGCGCGTCCACGTCCTCGGGCACGTCCACGGCGTAGCCCTGAGCCTGCATGGCGCGGAGCGTGTTGAACAGCGACTCGAAGACGGCGAGGTTGGCCGCCGTCCCCGTGTTCCCCGCGTGGGGCGGGAAGTTGAAGATGACGATGGCGACTTTACGTTCCGCGCGCTTGCCGCGGCGCAGGGCGACCAGCCGCTCTACCCGGCCGGCGAGCACGTCGACGCGCTCCGGGTGGGCGCGCATGTCGTGCTCGCTGCTGCCCTCGGCGGCGTCGGAGCGGCCGCCGAAGACCATGGGGCCGGTGGCGCCGTCGAGTTCCGGGATGGCCACCATCATGGTCGCCTCGATGGGCATGAGGCCGTTCTCGGAGGCTTCCCACTGCTCCAGGCTCTGGAATTCCAGCGCGTGGGCGGCGAGGTAGGGGACGTCGAGGCGGGCGAGCATGTCCTCGGCGGCCTTGGAGTCGTTGTAGGCCGGGCCGCCGACCAGCGAGAAGCCGGTCAGGGAGAGCACGGCGTCGACCACCGGCTGCCCGTCCTCGATGAAGTATTTCTCCACCGCCGGGCGTGCGTCGAGGCCGCTGGCGAAGGCCGTGATCACGCGCAGGCCACGCTCGCGCAGGGCGCTGATGACAGCGTCGTAGTGTCCCGCGTTACCGGCGAGGGCGTAGGAGCGCATGATCAGGATGCCGACGGTGCCGCGGCAGCCCCTCGGCGCCCGGGGCAGGTCCTTCAGGTCGTCGCTGATGCCGCGCTTGAGGCTCGGGTCGTAGAGGCCGACGTCGGGGTACTCGATCGGCGAGTGGGTCTTCAGCTGCCCGCGCAGCGCGGCCCGCGGGCCGTCGGCATAGCGGTCGATGAGGAAGCCCATCATGCGCTGCAGGTTTTCCTCGGAACCGGCGAGCCAGTACTGCAGCGTGAGGAAGTAGGCGCGCACGTCCTGGGCCGTGCCCGGGATGAAGCGCAGGATCTTCGGCAGCTGGCGCAGCACCGTCAGCTGCTGGGCGCCGGCGCTGGACTTGGCCTTGCCGTTCTTGCCGCGCAGCCGCTTGAGCAGGGCGACCGGGCCCTTGGCCTCGCCTTCCATGGTGAAGCGGCCCATGCGCGTCAGCTTCATCACCTCGGCGCCGGACATGCAGCAGATCATCGCGTCGCAGTCGTCCTGGCGGGCGGTCAGCGCCGGCAGCACGGCGCTGATGTGCTCCTCGAGGAAGAGCATGGTGACCACGATGATGTCGCCCTCGGCGATATCGGCCAGGCAGCGCTCCAGCTGCTCCGGCTGCTTGTCCCAGGCCGCGGCGGCGTGCGTCCGCACGTCCAGGCCCGGGAGGTCCTTGCCCAGGCCCGCGGCGGCCCGGTCGACGCTGCCCGTGACGTGGTTGTCCAGCGTGACCAGGACGAACCGTAGCGGGGTGTCAGCGGCTGAAGTGTGCTTTCGCTTCATAGAGCGTCTCCACGTTGATCGCGGCCACGCCGCGCTCCATCGCGTACTTTTCCGTATTGCGCCGGGCCTTGCCGCGCACGAAGAAGGGGATCTTCTTCAGCTCTTTCTCGGCGTCGGCTTCCCAGCGCAGGGCGGCGTCGTCCGCGCCCTCGGCCGCCGGCGCTTCTGCCGGGCGGTGGCTGGTGCCGCCGACGGCGGCCAGGTGCGAGGGCACCTTGTCGTCGTTGAACTCGAAGTCGTCCCGGAACATGGTCAGGAGGTGCTCCTCCAGGCCCATGACCAGCGGGTGCACCCAGGTATCGAAGATCACGTTGGCGCCCTCGAAGCCCATCTGCGGCGAGTAGCGCGCCGGGTAGTCCTGCACGTGGGCCGGGGTAGAGATCACCGCGCAGCCGATGCCGAGCTTCTTGGCGATGTGCCGCTCCATCTGCGTGCCGAGCACGAGCTCCGGCTGCAGTTCGGCCACGGCCTTCTCCACCTCGAGGTAGTTGTCGGTGATCAGCGCCTCGAGACCGTAGTCCTTCGCCGCCTTGCGCACGGCGCGGGCCTGTTCGCGGGAGTAGGTGCCGAGGCCGACGACCTCGAAGCCCAATTCCTCGCGGGCCATGCGGGCCGCGGCGAGGGCGTGGGTGGCGTCGGCGAAGATGAACACGCGCTTGCCGGTCAGGTAGGTCGAGTCCACGGAGCGGGAGTACCAGGGCAGGCGGCAGACCGCGTCGGCGGTGACCTCGCACTCGGTCAGGCCCAGGGTCTCGGCGAGCTCCTGCAGGAAGTCCCGGGTGGCGCCGACGCCAATGGGCACGGTGCTGATCGTCGGCTGCTTGAAGGTCCGCTGCAGCCAGGCGCAGGTCGTGTCCGCCACCTCCGGGTAGAGGCAGATGTTGGCGTCGGCCTCGGGTATGCGCAGCAGGTCCTGCGGGCTGGCGCCGAGGGGTGCGACCACGCCGACGCTTTCCAGCAGTTTCTGTACTTCGATGATGTCGTCGCGGCAGCGGAAGCCGAGGGATGTCGGGCCGAGGAGGTTGACCTTCGGCCGCTGCCCTTGCGGCCGCGCCGGCCGGGTCCAGCCCGGCTCCGGGGCCTGGCGGTTAAGGAGCCCGCGCACGAGCGAATAGAAGGTCTCGGCGGCGCCCCAGTTCTCCTTGCGCGAGTAGGCGAGCATCTCCAGCGGAATGATCGGGACGTCGAGCCCGGCGCCGGTGGCCAGCGTGCCCGGCTGGTCCTGGATCAGCTCCGCGGTGCAGGAATCGCCCACCAGCAGCACGCTGGGGCGGAAGCGGTCCACGGTGCTCTGCAGCGTGCCGGTGACCAGCTCGGCCGTATCGGAGCCGAGGTCCCGGGCCTGGAAGGTGGTGTAGGTCACCGGGGGACGCTTGCGATCGCGCTCGATCATGGTGAAGAGCAGGTCTGCGTAGGTATCGCCCTGCGGCGAGTGCAGCAGAAGGTGGACACCGCGCATGGAATTGGCGATGCGGATGGCCCCGACGTGCGGCGGGCCTTCGTAGGTCCAGAAGGTCAGCTCCATCGCTGCCTATACCTCCAGCATGTCCTGCCGCGCCAGCGGCCGCGTGAACAGGCCGGCGAGATCACCGGCCTGGTCGTAGCCGTGCACGGGCGTGAAGACCAGTTCAATGGACCACTTGGTGCGCAGCCCCTCGGATTCCAGCGGGTTGGCGATGCCCAGGCCGCAGACCGTGAGGTCCGGCCGGGCGGCGCGCACGCGGTCCAGCTGCGGGTCGAGGTCCTGGCCCTCGGTAATCCGCACACCCTCCGGCAGCAGCGGCAGCTCGGCGGCCATGGTCTGCTGGTCGAAGAAGGGCGTGCCGATCTCGCCGAGTTCCATGCCGCACTCGCGCTGCAGGAAGCGCGCGAGGGGCAGCTCCATCTGCGAGTCCGGCAGGAAGGTGATGCGCTTGCCGGTCAGCCGTTCCCGCGGCGCTTCCAGCGCCCGCTCGGCACGCGCCCGCGGCGCCGCCGTTACCTGTTCGAAATGCCCGGGCGCCACGCCGAAGGCGTCGGCGGCGGCGCGCAGCCAGGCCGTGGTGCCCTCGGCGCCGTAGGGGTAGGGGGCCTTCAGGAGCTTCGCACCGCGTTTCTCGAGCGCGCGGGTGGCATTGCCCAGGAAGGGCTGGGCGAGCAGTAGCCGGGTGTTCGGCCCCACCGGGGGCATCGCCGTGGAGCTGCGCGCCGGGAAGAAGTGCACCGGGCCGATACCGAGCTGCTCGAACAGGCGGGCAAACTGGTCCTCGACGATATCCGGGAGGCTGCCGGCGACCATCAGGGCCGGTTCGCCGCTGTCGTCGGCGGGCAGCTTCGCGGCGAGGCTTTCCAGGCAGCTGTCCTCGCCCTGGGTGAAGGTGGTCTCGATGCCGCTGCCGGAGTAGTCGATGAAGCGGACCCGGCCGTCGTACTTTTCGCCCAGCCGCTGGGCGGCGTTGGCGAGGTCGAGCTTGATCACTTCCGAGGGGCAGGAACTGACCAGGAAGACGGTCTTGATCTCGGGGCGCCGGGCGATCACCTGTGCGGCGACGCGGTCGAGTTCCTCGTTGGCGTCGGCGAGGCCGGCGAGGTCCCGGTCCTGCAGGACCGCGGTGGCGAAGCGCGGCTCGGCGAAGATCATCACGCCGGCGGCGGACTGGATCAGGTGGGCGCAGGTGCGCGAGCCCACGACCAGGAAAAATGCGTCCTGGATCTTGCGGTGCAGCCAGATGATGGAGGTGAGTCCGCAGAACACCGCGCGCTGGCCGCGCTCCTGGGTGATCGGTGCGCTGCCGGGGCGATCGCTGGCGAGGACGGCGTTGCTCATTCTGCGGCTCCCGCGAGTGTGCCGCCGGCTGCCGTGCCCGCTGCCCGGTTGGCGGCTTCCTGCAGCCGGGCGGCGCGCAGCTTGAGAAGGAACTGCGCGGCATTGATGACGTAGGCGCTGTAGGCGGCGAGGGCGATCCACATCTGCCCGGCCGGGGTGAACCAGTTGAACAGCCAGCTCAGCAGGTAGGCCGTGTGCAGGGCGATCACCAGCATGCTCACCATGTCTTCCCAGTAAAAAGCCGGGGCGAACAGGTACTGGCCGAACACGACCTTCTCCCAGATCGCGCCGGTGATCATGATGGTGTAGAGGATGCCGGTCTTGACCACGACGGAGGCGGTGGCGGCGCCGAGGCCCGTGCCCTTCAGGAGAAAGTTCACCACCAGCACCAGGCTCACCAGGAAGACGAGGAACTGGAGCGGGGCGAGGATGCCCTGGACCAGGGTCCAGGGAGACTCGTCCCGTCGGCGGCGCTGCTCCGGCGTATATAAGGAAGCGCTGCCTGCACTTCGGGAATGTGCTGCCATGGGTCCTACCAACCGCTACTTATCTGCTGCTCCTGAAAAGTTAGTCCTCTGCGCGAGGGATGTTAACTAAACCTGACACCCTCATGGGTCTAGTGAAATTGACAAACATCAAAAGATGGCGTTTACTTTCTTTACATGCCGCAAGAGCGTGTGTCTGGGTGGGGGATGTGTATAATCTGCGCTTCCGCCGTTTATCGGCAAAAGATATAAAAACGCCATTCTTTATATTTGCGGACGCGAGGGCATGGCCGTCGATTTGGACGCTGCAGCGCTGGTCGGATTGCTCGCAAAGGTAGCCGACATTGGTTTCGTCCTCGACAGCGACGGCGGGATTGCTGAACTTGCGCTGGATGGCGGTGAGCTGGGCACGCACATCGACGACCGCTGGCTCGGCCGCTCCCTCCTCGACACCGTAGAAGGCGACAGCCGGCAGCGCCTCGCCGACGCCCTGGCCGCCGTGCGTGCCCACCCCGGCAGGCCCCAGCGCATCGACCTCGCCCATACCCTGGAAGACGGCGCGCCGCTCCCGGTGGAATACCGCCTCGTCGCCCTGCCCGATGGCGAGGGCGTGATCGCCGCCGGGCGCGACATGCGGCCCGTGGCCAGCCTCCGGCAGCAGCTGCTCAACGCCCAGCAGGCCCTCGAGCAGGATTACTGGCGCCTGCGCCAGGTCGAGACGCGCTACCGCCAGCTCTTCGACATGATCGCCGATGCCATCCTGGTCGTGGATGCGGGCAGCGGTCGCGTCCTCGAGGCGAACCCGGCCGCCGGTGAACTCCTCGGCGGCGGCGGCAGCCGGGTCGTCGGCAAACCCTTCCCCCTCGGCCTCTCGGAGCGCTCCCAGCGCGATGTGGCCGGCCTCCTGGCCGAGGCCCAGGCAGCCGGCCGCGCGCTGCTTTCCGGCGTGACCCGCGACGGCGACGACACACCGCTGACCGCGGTCGTCAGCTACCTGCGCCAGGGCAGCGAGACGCGCTTCCTGGTGCGTTTCGCCCGCGAGAGCGCCGAGCACGCCGGCGGCGATGAGCAGGCCCTGCCGCCGAGCCTGCAGCGGGCGCCCGATGCGGTGCTGCTCACCGACACGGACGGCCGCGTGCTGGCCGCCAACAAGACCTTCCTGGACCTGGCGCAGGTCGTGGGTGAGGACCGGGTGACCGGCCTGTCCGCGGACCGCTGGCTGGGCCGCTCCGGGGTGGACCTCTCCGTGCTGCTCTCCAACCTCAACGAGCGCGGGTCGGTAAAGCTCTTTTCCACCGTGCTGCGCGGCGAGAGCGGCGTGAACACGGACGTCGAGATCTCCGCCTGCACGGTGGACGACGGCCCCCGGGGCCGGCTCGCCTTCTATATACGCGATGTCAGCCGCCGGGTGAGCGACGGCCAGCCCAGCGGCGAAAGCCTGCCGGCGTCCATCGAGCAGATCACGCGGCGGGTCGGCCGCATGCCGCTTAAGGAACTGGTCCGCGAGTCGACGGATATCATCGAGGCCATGTGCATCCGCGCTGCGCTCGAGCTGACCCAGGACAACCGGGCCTCCGCCGCCGAACTCCTCGGATTGAGCCGGCAGAGCCTCTACGCGAAACTCCGCCGCTACGACATTTCCGGGGTGGAGTCCGACGTCGTCTCCTCCTGATCGCCCGTTGTCTTGAGGCCTGTCAAGAAAAACTGACAGTTTTGCCGCCAGGAGTGTAAATCCTGATTGACGCTCCCCGGGGCCGCTTCTATAGTCGGGGTATGCAAGGCTCCGAGTCTGTCGTCAGCGGGAGTGCGCGCGTCGATCCGAAGGCGCTCCTGCAGCTCCTCAAGCCCATCACGTGGTTTCCACCCATGTGGGCTTTCGGCTGTGGTGTCGTCTCCGCCGGCACGCCCCTGCTGGACAGGCCCTGGGCCTTCGTTGCCGGCATCATCCTGGCCGGCCCCCTGGTCTGCGGTGCCAGCCAGGTGGTCAACGACTGGTTCGACCGAGAGGTCGACGCCATCAACGAGCCCGACCGGCCGATTCCCTCCGGCCGGGTGCCCGGGAACATCGGTCTCTACTACGCCATTTTCTGGTCCCTGCTCGCCCTGCCCGTGGCGTGGGTGCTCGGCCCCGCGGTGTTCTGGGCGACGCTCCTCGGCCTCGCCCTCGCCTGGGCCTACAGCGCGCCGCCGGCGCGGCTCAAGCTCAACGGCTGGTGGGGCAACGCGGCCTGCGGCTTTGCCTACGAGGGGCTGGCCTGGGTAACCGGGGCCGCGGTCATGCTCGGCGGGGTGCTGCCACCGGTCCCGATCCTGCTTCTCGCCGTGCTCTACAGCCTCGGCGCGCACGGCATCATGACCCTCAACGACTTCAAGGCCATCGAGGGCGACCGCCGCCTCGGCGTGCGCACGATCCCGGTGCAGCTGGGCCCGGAGCGGGCGGCGAAGCTGGCCTGCGTGGTCATGGCGCTGCCGCAGGTCGCGGTGATCGCGCTGCTGGCCGCCTGGGACCGCCCCTGGCACGCGGCGATTGTCACCGCACTCCTTTTATTGCAGGGCCTGGCGATGAAGCGAATGCTCACTGACCCGAAAGGCCTGGCGCCCTGGTACAACGGCACCGGCGTGACCCTATACGTGCTCGGCATGATGACCAGCGCGGCGGCCGTGCGCGGCCTCGGAGCCGTGCTGTGAGCGCGCCGGGCCTCGGCTGGCTGGCCATCGTCCGCCTCGGCCTGGTGCAGACGGCGCTCGGCGCCATCGTCGTGCTCACGACCTCCACCATCAACCGGGTCATGGTCGTCGAGCTGGCGCTGCCGGCCATGCTCCCCGGGTTCCTGGTGGCCCTGCACCACGTGGTGCAGATGAGCCGGCCGCACTTCGGCCACCGCTCCGACGTGGGTGGGCGGCGCACCCCCTGGATCATCGGCGGCATGTTCGCCCTCGCCCTCGGCGGCGTCGGCGCGGCCACCGGTACCGCCGTTATGGCCACGGCGCACGGCCCCGGTGTCGCCATCGCGGTCTGCTCCTTCGTGATTATCGGTCTCGGCGTCGGCGCGGCGGGGACCTCGCTGCTCGCGCTCCTCGCCAAGCGGGTCGACCCGGGGCGCCGGGCGGCTGCCGCGACCATCGTCTGGATCATGATGATCGCCGGCTTCGCCATCACCGCGGGCGCCGCGGGGCATTTCCTCGATCCTTTCAGTCCCGAGCGGCTGGTGGCCGTCACCGGCACCGTGTCGGCCGCCGCTTTCCTGCTCACCCTGCTGGCGCTCTGGGGCGTGGAGGGTGCCGCACAGCAGGCGCCGGCCGCGGAGCCTGCGATGGATGCGGCGTCCCCCCACGGCCCCGCGCGGCCGCGCTTCGGCCAGGCGCTGCGCGAGGTCTGGGAAGAGGCCGACGCGCGCCGCTTCACCATCTTCGTTTTCGTTTCCATGCTCGCCTACAGCACCCAGGACCTGATCCTCGAGCCCTATGCCGGCACGGTCTTCGGCATGACCCCCGGTGAGTCCACGCAGCTTGCCGGTGTGCAGCACGGTGGCGTGCTCCTGGGCATGCTGCTGGTGGCGATTACCGGTACCGCCGCGCGCCGCGCGGCGCCGGGGCTGCTGCGCTGGTGGACCGTGGGCGGCTGCGCCGCGTCGGCGGTGGCGCTGGCAGGTATCGCCTACGGGGGTGGGCAGGCGCTCGCCTGGCCGCTGCGCCTCAACGTCTTCCTGCTCGGCGTCGCCAACGGCGCCTTCGCGGTGGCCGCCATCGCCTCGATGATGACCCTCGCCGGGCGCGGCAGGCGTCGCAGCGAGGGCATTCGCATGGGGCTCTGGGGCGGCGCCCAGGCCATCGCCTTCGGCCTGGGTGGTTTCCTCGGCACGGTCGCCATCGACGTGTCGCGCCAGTTTCTCGACAACCCGGTGCACGCCTACGCCATCGTCTTCTCCGGCGAGGCGGCACTGTTTCTCTACGCGGCGGTGCTCGGTCTGACCGTGCGCCTCGCTACCACGGACAACACAGATGACCGGCCGGCACCGACCTTCGGGGACGTGGCCATGGCCGAGGTACTCCAGGGGAGGTAACCCGGATGCAGGATACAGAAGCTTTTGACGTGGTCGTGGTCGGCGGTGGTCCCGCCGGGGCGACGGCTGCGACGGATCTCGCTCGCGGCGGGCACAGCGTGCTGCTGCTGGAGCGCGCCTTCCGCATCAAGCCCTGCGGCGGCGCCATTCCGCCGCGGCTGATCGAGGACTTCGACATTCCCCAGCACCTGCTGGTGGCCCGGATCAGCGCCGCGCGCATGGTCTCCCCGGCCAACGAGCGCGTGGACATGCCGGTGGGCGATACCTATGTCGGCATGGTGGATCGCGATGTCTTCGACCCCTGGCTGCGCAAGCGCGCGGCGGAGGCCGGCGCGACGGTGCGCACGGCCACCTTCAAGGAGCTCGAGTACCTCGACGACGGCCGGGTCCGCATCACCTACCTCGACAAGGATACGGTGGGCGAGAAGCGGCAGGTCGTGGCCCGCGCGGTGATCGGCGCGGACGGCGCCCGCTCCCGGGTGGCGGCCCGCTGCGTGCCCGGCGGCGACAAGGTGCGCACGGTGTTCGCGTACCACGAGATCGTCGAGTCCCCGGCCGCCAACGACGGCGCTGACTTCGACCCGCAGCGCTGCGACGTCTGGTACCAGGGCCGGCTGTCGCCGGATTTCTACGCCTGGGTGTTTCCCCACGGCGACAAGACCAGCATCGGCGTCGGCAGCGAGCAGAAGGGCTTCTCGGCGCCGGATTCCGTGGCCAAGCTGCGCGCCGATGTGGGCCTCACCGATGCCCGCACGGTGCGCCGGGAAGGCGCGCCGATACCCCTGAAGCCGCTGAAGCGCTGGGACGACGGGCGCAACGTACTTCTCGCCGGTGATGCCGCGGGGGTGGTGGCCCCGGCCTCGGGCGAGGGCATCTACTACGCCATGGTCGGTGGCCGCCTGGCCGGTGAGGCGGTGGCGCAGTTCCTGGCCACCGGCGATGCCCGCGCGCTCAAGCGCGCCCGCAAGCGCTTCATGCGCGAGCACGGCCGCGTCTTTTTCATCCTCGGCATCATGCAGCGCTTCTGGTACACGACGGACAAGCGCCGCGAGAAGTTCGTGAAGATCTGCCGGGACCCGGACGTACAGTACCTGACCTGGCAGGCCTACACGCAGAAGAAGCTGCAGCGCGCCCGCCCGGTCGCGCACGTGCGCATCTTCTTCAAGGACGTCGCCCACCTCCTCGGCTTCGCCCGCTAGCGGGGTCATCCCCGGGAGCAGCGCCGGGCAGCATGGAAGCCTGGTTCAGCAGCGGGCGCATCGTCGATGCGCTCCTCGCGCTGGTGCTGCTCGAGGCGGTGCTGTTCCTGCGTGCCGGCCGCGGCCGGCTGCTGCTCCCCAATCTCGCCGCCGGCGCCTGCCTGCTGCTGGCGCTGCGCGCGGCGTTGACCGGCGCGCCCGTGGCTCTACTGGGGCTCTGGCTCGCACTCGCGGGGGTCGCCCACGGGGTGGATGTGGCCGGCCGCTGGCGGGCCGGCCGGCGCTAGCTAGCTTCCCCGGCTTACCAGGCCGGTGCCATGCGCACCTGCTCGGGCAGCTCGTTCGACTTCACGGGCATGAGATAAAGGCGGGCGAAGGTCGCCGCGCCGCGCACGGCCAGCCAGCCCCGCTTCAGCCCGCCGACAAGGCCGCCGCGCTGCTTCGCCGCCTGGGTGGCGACGTTGATGTCGCGCAGCCGCTCGAGGCCGCGGCGGAAGGCCGGGTTGTCCGTATCGAGGGTGAGCGGGAAGATCTGCTTGCTGATTTCCGTGGTGATGTCGAAGACCTTGTAGTCGAACTCCGTCGGGTCCATGCCCAGCGCCCGGTACAGCTGCGGCCGGGTGTGGTCGCGCACGTACATGGTCGAATACACCGCGAGCAGGAAGAAGCGGATCCACAGCTTGTTGAGCCCGCTGGTCAGGTGCGGGTTCGCGCGCATGATCAGCGCGAAAGCCTCGCCGTGGCGGAACTCGTCGTTACACCACTCCATGAACCAGTTGAAAATCGGGTGGAAGCGGTACTCGGGGTGCCGCTCGAGATGCCGGTAAATGGTGATGTAGCGGGCGTAGCCGATCTTCTCCGAGAGGTAGGTGGCGTAGAAGATGTACTTCGGCTTGAAGAAGGTGTACGCCTTCTCCCGCTTCAGGAAGCCCAGGTCCACGGCGACGCCGAGGTTCTTCAGGGACTTGTTGATGAAGCCGGCATGGCGCGACTCGTCCCGGGCCATGTAGCCCATGAGGTCGGCGATGTCCTTGTTCTGCACGTTCTTCTGGATTTCCTGGTAGAGCACGCAGCCGGAGTACTCCGAGGTCACCGACGTGGTCAGGAAATCGAGGAACTCGTCGTGGAGTTCCTCCGGGATGTTGACGTCGTCGAAGGTGATTTCCTTGCGGAAGTGGGGCCGGTTTTCATCGCGCTCGAATTCGGCCATCATCTCGTCCCATTCGCGGCGAACCGGCGAGATGTCCAGGCGGTCCATGGCGTCGTAATCCGTGCGGTAGAAGCGCGGCGACAGCAGGGTTTCCTGGGTGGCTTTTTCCGTGGTGGATGAGATGCCGGTGGCGGCGATGGTCTGGCTCATGGCGTTTCGTCCTCGTCATTCCCGCGCAGCACGCCCGGATGACAACAGCCGGGGGTGCAATGCGAATCACTCCCATGAGCATGGGTCAGCGGCGCGAGACTGTCAACCAAATTTGACATTATGCATGTCAAGTATAGGTAACTATACTTGGAGTCTCAAGCGAACCGCCCGCCAGTGGCGGTAGGCCGGCGCTCCCGCCGGCCCGAGGGAGGGAAGGCAATGCCAGATGGTTCCGAACGCGGCCGCAGCCGCGAACCCGGGGGCCAGCCCACGCTGTATCACCTCGGTTACGTCAGTACCCAGCGTAGGCCCATGACCGCCGATGAGCTCCTGCACCTGCTGGAGAACGCCCGCGCCTACAACGAGGCCCGCGGCATTACCGGTTTGCTGCTGCACCGGGACAATTCCTTTTTCCAGGTCCTCGAGGGGGCGGAAAGCGACGTTCGCGCCATCTTCTCCCGGGTCACCGCCGACCCGCGCCACGAGCGCGTGGAGGTGCTGTTCGAGGAACCGGTGGAGGAGCGCGAATTTTCCGACTGGCGCATGGGCTTTCTGGAGCTCGATGGTGTCGACGTCACCCAGCTCGAGGGTGTCTCCGACTTCCTTACCCGGGATCTCGACCCGCGGGAGATGTTCACCCGCCTGTCCCGGGCCAAGCGGCTGATGCTGCTTTTCCGGCAGATGTGCTAGCCGGGCACGGGTGCTAGCGGGCTTCGCTGTCACCCCGGCTGCGGTGCCGGGGCGACGGCCGGCGCCCGCTACTCGCTCCCGGGCAGGTCCGGCAGGGGCGGGAAGGCGGCGAGGATGCGCGCCGCGGCGCTGTCGTACTTGTCCTGGTCTCGCTCCGGCTCGCCCTTGAGCCGGGAACTCGTCACGCTGCGCCAGACCGACTTTTTCAGTGCCGGGTCGATCATGTCGACGATGAAGGTGCCGAGCGTGTACTGCTGCACCGAGACGTCCGTGCGCGTGGGCATGCAGGACCAGCAGCTGTACATCGAGTAGCGGTTGTAGGGCCCCCAGCCGGCGCCGTACATGCCGCCGTAGGCCGGCGTCTCGTAGGTGCGCACGTCGGTCTTGTCTTCCGTCGCGAGGTGCCAGCTGAGGAGCAGGTCGGCGTCCGCGGAGTCGTCGACGATGCTGATGCCCTTGGCCTCCAGCGCCCGTCGCAGGGCGAGGTCGATGCGGTCGCGGGCCATGTCGGACAGGCTCAGCGGGTTGGGGCCGCCGACATAACCCGATTCCCGGTACCAGGCGACGGTGTCCACGCCGCTGAAGTCATAGCCAGGGTTGAAGTCGACCATCGGCTCCGGCGGTTTGCTGGCGCAGGCGCCGAGCAGGGCCATTGCGAACAGTGCGATCGCGGCGCCGACGCGGCGGCGCAGGAAGAAGAGTCGGTCAGTCATGGGGGCGTCCTTCCGTTGGCGTGGACTCATGGTACCACCGCTGCCGGCGCCGGGAACGGTGGATTGGCCGCGCCGTCAGGCGGGTACGGGGTCGCGGGTGGGGTCGGGGGAGAAGCCGCCGCCGGGGCAGTCGGCGAGAAGGGCGAGAATGGCTTCCACGTGCCGTCGCGGGGCGCCGGCTGCGGCCAGGGCCTCGTCGCGCTGCCGGCGCCACTGCCGGTAGGGCGGGGGCAGTACCGCCGCCAGCCGGTTCTCGAGCGCCAGGAGCGGCGGCAGGAGCTGCTGCCGCCGCCGGTCCACGGCAGCGGACCAGGGCTGGACCCCGCCCACGAAGAACTTGCGCACGACCGTGCGCAGTACATCGACTTCCCCGGGCACGAGACCGCCCCGGCACAGCGGGCCCTCGGCTGTCCGTCGCGCCAGCACGGCGTCGGCGCGACCCAGGGCCTCACGCTGCAGGGCCAGCGCGGCCAGCAGCGCGCCGCCGTCGCCGCGGGCGACGCTGGAGAGCAGCAGTTCGAAGGCCTGGTTGTCCGCGCGGTAGTCGCCGGCGAGCCAGCGCGCCGCGAGCGCATCGATGGCGGCGAGGGCACTCACCGGTTCACTGCTGGTTTCCGCGGGGTAGGCACCGAGTGTCGCCGGAGCCCGCCAGAAGGCGCGGAATTCGTCGCTGCCCAGGGTGGCGTTGAAGATCCGCGCAGGGAGCTGCGCCCGCTTGCCGGCCGCTGCCCGGTCGAGGGTCGCCGCCAGTTCGTCGCGGCCCTCGCCGCGGAGCCGCTCGCTGCAGGCGGGCGCGAGGCGCAGGAATTCCAGCTCCAGCAGCAGCCGCTGCGAGGGCGCGGCGAGGCGGCCCAGGCTGCTGTTGCGCTTGCCGACGGTCACCTGCAGCGCGCAGCCGCGCAGCGCGAGGAAGTCGAGCGCGTCGATGCTGTCGCCGGGTACCGCCAGCTGCACCGCGCCCACCCGCGGCGGCAGCGGGCGGCCGGCGTCGCCGGCCGCGGGCGCGGCGGTGTCCAGGGCTCCCTCGAGGCGGCTGACGTAGCGCTCGAGGTCTTCCCCCGGGCCGCGCGTGCAGGCCCCCAGGCAGGCCGCGAGGAGAAGGGCTGTCAGCGCGCCGCGGGGCAGGACGCTAGCCTTCGGTCCCGAGGGCCTCGCGCGTGCGGGCCAGCCAGCCGTGAAGGTGGGTACAGCTTTCCGGCACCGACTCCTTGATCCAGCCGGCGAACTCGACGGCCACGAGCAGGTCGATGTCGGCGAGGGTAACGCTGCTGCCAACGAGGAAGTCCCGCCCGGCGAGCGTCTTGTCCAGCGCCGGCCAGCTCTGCGCGAGCCGCTGCCGGCCGCGCTCGCAGAGCGCCGGGATCTGCGTGACCTTGAAGGGCCCCGGCAGGGCCCGGTCCTCGAAAGCCGGGTTGCCGTTGCGCAGGGTCTCGGCGATGGCCATGTAGACGCCGACGAAAAGGTGATGGTCCCAGGACAGCACCTGCGCCCGCGCCAGGGGCCCGTCGCCGAAGAGCGGCTTTTCCGGGTACAGCGATTCAAGGTAGTCACAGATACCGATCACCTCGGTCATCACGGTACCGTCATCGAGCACCAGGGCCGGGACCGTCCCCGCCGGGTTGATGGCGCGGTAGCTCTCGCCCAGCTGCTCGCCCTTCATCAGGTCGACCTGCGTGGTCGGGAGCTCGATCCCCTTGTAGGCGAGGAACAGGGTCAGGCGCCGGGGGTTCGGGGCCGGGTCGAAGGTATAGAGATGCATGCGGTGACTCCCACGCGGGCTGGATCGGGCGTGTAATGTAGCAGTCCCCGCCGGACATGTCGTGCCGGCGTCCCGCCATTGTCCGGGGGTGATCAGCGGCGCTGTGGAGCAGTTGAAAAGGAGCTCGCGCGCGAGTTTCCGGCCGGCGGCCGAGTGGCTATAATGCGCGCCCACTAACAGGGAGGAAACACCGTGTTGAAACAGATTCTTGTGGCGGCTGCGGCCGGCAGCCTGGCCCTGACGGCCATGGCCGTTGACCTGACCGAAGAACAGCGCGCCGAGATCGCCAAGCGGCTTGAGCCGGTCGGTTCCGTGTGCCTCCAGGGCGACAGCAGCTGCGTCAAGCAGGCCGGCGGTGCCGGAGCCGCTGCGGGCGGCGACGCGATGGCGGCGTCCACGGTGGACGGCGAAGCCGTCTATAACGAAGCCTGCATGGCCTGCCACACGACGGGCGCCGGCGGCGCACCGATGCTGGGCAATGTCGAGCAGTGGGAACCGCGGATCGCCAAGGGCATCGACGCGCTGCACAACAGCGGCCTCAACGGCGTTGCCGGCACGGCCATGATGGCCAAGGGCGGCCGCGCCGACCTTTCCGACGAGCAGGTCATGGCCGCCGTCGACTACATGGTCGAGAACAGCCAGTAAGCCCTTCCCGGGCCGGCGGCCGCCGGCCCGGTTCAGTCGAACAGCGCCTGTAGCGAGGCCAGGGTTTCCTGGCCCCGCTCGCTGTTTTTCTCCTTGTCTGCTTCCGTTCCGCCAACACGCTCGAGGTCGCCCTGCGGCAGTTCGTCGAGGAAGCGGCTCGGCGTGGTGTCGATTTTCTCGCCATACTGGCGCCGCTGGCGCGCCCAGGTCAGGGTCAGCGTTTCCCGGGCGCGGGTGATGCCGACGTAGGCCAGCCGCCGCTCCTCCTCGATGGCCCCGTCCTCGAGGCTGTTGCGGTGCGGCAGCAGCCCCTCCTCCATGCCGATGAGAAACACGTGGGGAAACTCAAGCCCCTTGGCCGCGTGCAGCGTCATCAGCTGCACCGCGTCACCGCTCGCGCGCTCCTCTTCCTGCTGTTCCATGAGGTCGCGCAGCACCAGCTGGGCCACCGCGTCTTCCAGCGACAGGCTTTCCCGGCGCATGAGCTCGCCGAGGCTGTCGACCAGGAACCAGACGTTGCGCATGCGGCGCTCGGCCACCGCTTCGTCGGAGCTCTGCTTGACCAGCCAGTCCTCGTAGCGGATTTCCCGCAGCAGCCCGCGCAGGGCCTCGGTGCCGCTGCCCTCGCGGGCCCCGCGCCGGGCCCTGCCGAGCAGGGCGGTGAAGGCGCGAAGCCGCTCGGCGGTCGCCGCCGGCAGGCCCTCGCCTTCGCAGGCCCGGGCCAGGCTGGTGCCCGAGGCCGCGGCGGCCTGGCCGAGCGCCGCCAGGGTGGTCGCACCCAGGCCCCGGCGCGGGGTGTTGGCGGCGCGCAGGAAGGCGTTGTCGTCGTCCGGGTTGAGGAGCAGCCGCAGGTAGGCCATGACGTCCTTGATCTCGTTGCGGGCGAAGAAGGACGTGCCGCCGCTCAGCTGGTAGGGCACCTGCTGGCGCTGCAGCACCAGCTCCAGGAGCCGGGCCTGGTGGTTGCCCCGGTAAAGAATGGCGTAGTCGCCCCAGCGCGTGCGCTTGCGCAGGTTGTGGTCAACGATCTCGGCGACCACCTGTTCGGCCTCCGCGTCCTCGTCGGCGCACTGCATGACCCTGAGCGGTTCGCCGGGGCCCAGCTCGCTCCAGAGCGACTTTTCGTGCAGGTGCGGGTTGTTGGCGATGAGCGTGTTGGCCGCGTGCAGGATGCGCGTGCGCGAGCGGTAGTTCTGCTCGAGCTTGATGACCCTGAGAGCGGGAAAGTCGCGGCCGAGCTGGCCGAGGTTTTCGGGCCGGGCGCCGCGCCAGGCATAGATGGACTGGTCGTCATCGCCCACGGCGGTGAGCGCGCCGCGCGGGTCCACGAGCTGCCGTACCAGCAGGTACTGCGCCTCGTTGGTGTCCTGGTACTCGTCCACGAGCAGGTAGTGCACGCGCTCCTGCCAGCGCTGGCGCGTATCCGCGCAGCGTGCGAGCAGCTGCGTCGGCAGGGCCAGCAGGTCGTCGAAGTCGACGGCGTTGAAGGTGCGCAGCGCCTCGTCATAGCGCTCGTAGGCGCGCGCGGCCAGCAGCGCGGCGGCATCGGCCGCCGTGCCGGCGGCCTCCGCGGGCATTACCCCGGCATTCTTCCACTGGCTGATGCGCTGCATGACCGCCGCGGCCTGGTCCGCCGCGCGGCCCTGCTCACCGGCGAGCAGGTCCCGGAGCAGGGCGAGGCTGTCGAGGTTGTCCATGATGGAAAAGCCGCGGCGCAGACCCGCCTTGCCGAGCTCCGTGCGCAGGATGCGCAGGCCGAGCTGGTGGAAGGTGCTGATGGCCAGGCCCTCGGCCTGCTCCCGGGGCAGCAGCCGGCCGAGGCGCTCGCGCATCTCCCGGGCCGCCTTGTTGGTGAATGTCACCGCGGCCACGCGATCCGGGCGCAGGCCGCACTCGCGCACCAGGTACGCGACCTTGCGGGTGATCACGCTGGTCTTGCCGCTGCCGGCCCCGGCGAGAACCAGGAGCGGGCCGTCGATGTAGCGAACGGCGTCGCGTTGCTGGGCATTCAGGTCGGTCATCGGGAGGGCCGTGGCTGTCCGGGCGCGTAGCGTGTCACGAAGGCCGCGGCAGGGAAACCGTGAGCAGTCACTCCGCCGCCGGCTGCCGGTAGCCCAGCGCCTCCACCAGTTGCGCCCGACCGGGCGCCGGCGCCCCGGCGAGGTCGGCCAGGGTCAGGGCAACGCGCAGGCAGCGCTTCAGGGCCCGCGGTGACAGGCCGAGGCGCTCCGTGGCCTGCGCGAGCAGTTCGCGATCGGCGTCGCCCAGGGGGCAGTAACGAGCCAGCGCCTCGTCGTCCAGCTCGGCATTGCAGCGGCCCTGGCGGGCACGCTGCCGGTTCCGGGCGAGAAGGACGCGCTCGCGTACCGGTGCGCTGCCCTCACCGCGGGCAGCCTGTGCGAGCAGGTCCCGGGGCGGCGGGCGCGGCACGGGGACGTGCAGGTCGATGCGGTCGAGCAGCGGCCCGGAGAGCTTGTTGCGGTAGCGCTGGATCTGCTCCGGTGTGCAGCGGCAGCGCCCGTTGGGGTCGCCCAGGTAGCCACAGGGGCAGGGGTTCATCGCCGCCACGAGCTGAAAACGCGCCGGAAAGCGCAC
>CAJWWA010000025.1 GCA_913048495.1 uncultured Halieaceae bacterium | reverse complement strand
AAAGTCCTTGCAGGCAACCTCGCTTAACTCCACACCGATAATCGGATGCCCGCGATCGTGCAGCCACCACATGTCATGGGCTTTGCCGCACAGGGGAACGAACACGGCGTCGGTGCCGTTGCCTGCCAGTTCGGGCCAGTGGTCATGCAGGTACTGATTAACCGTGCCTTCGTGGAAGCCGATTTGGTCTTTTGCCCAGCGTTCGTGCCAGAATTCGTGTTCCATGGGTAGCCTCCCGGAGATTGATCGTTTTCCTCAGTCTACCTTAATCTGTGGGGTCGATGAGTCAGGAGAAAAGTATGAAAGCCGTTTTTCTGGATGCCGCAACATTGGGCGAGGATGTGGATCTGAGCCCCATTGAAAACATTGCCGGTGGACTGACCTACCACCCGCGTACCAACCCGGAGCAGGTGATTCAAAGAATCCAGGGCTTTGATACGGTGCTGGTGAACAAGGTGGTGCTGAACGGCGAACATTTTGAAGCCTGCCCGGAACTGAAAACCATCGCGGTGGTGGCAACCGGGCTTAATAACATCGATCTGGAGGCGGCCAAGGCCCACGACATCAAGGTAATGAACGTTACCAATTATGGCCGTTCCACCGTGGCCCAGCACACCATGTCTCTCATCCTGGCGCTGGCCACCCGGCTGCTGGATTACAACCGGGGTGCCCGCAATGGCCAGTGGGCCAAAAGCGATATGTTCTGCCTGATGGACTACCCGATTATGGAGCTGGAAGGCAAAACTCTGGGCATTGTCGGCTACGGCAATATCGGCATGCAGCTCGGCGTCATCGCCGAGGGCCTGGGCATGAAGGTGCAGTTCTTCGACGTGGTCAACAAGCTGCCCCTGGGCAACGCCCGCCAGCTCGGAAGCCTCGACTCCCTCCTCGCCCAGTCGGACGTGGTGTCCCTGCACGTGCCGGAGACCGCGTCCACGGCCAACATGATCGGCGCCGCCCAGCTCGACCGGATGCCGCGCGGCAGCATCCTCATCAACGCCTCCCGGGGCACGGTGGTGGCCATCGATGCCCTCGCCGAGCGCCTCGAGAGCGGCCAGCTTTCCGGGGCGGCGATCGACGTGTTCCCGGTGGAGCCGCGCTCCAACGACGACGAGTTCGTCTCGCCGCTGCGCGCCTTCGACCAGGCGATCCTGACGCCGCACATCGGCGGCAGCACCATGGAGGCGCAGGAGAACATCGGCATGGAGGTGGCGGAGAAGCTGGCGCGCTACAGCGACAACGGCACCACCACCTCCTCGGTGAACTTCCCGGAGGTAGCCCTGCCGGAGCACGCCGGCTGCCACCGGCTGCTGCACATCCACCGCAACGTCCCCGGCGTCATGAGCGCCATCAACCAGGTGTTTTCGGACACCGGGGTGAACGTATCCGCGCAGTTCCTGCAGACCAACGAGGCCATCGGCTACGTGGTGATCGACGTGGATGCGGAGTACTCCGACGTGGCGCTGCGGGCACTCGCCGACATCGACGCCACCATCCGCAGCCGGGTGCTGTTCTGATGCGCCGCCTCGTCGCCCTGCTCGCCCTCTGCGCTGCCGGCCTCGCCGCCGCCGAAGCCGAGGATTTCCCCGGTATCCGCAAGCTGATGAGCCCGGACGAGTTCGAGGCGGCGGGCCTTAACAAGCTCAGCGAGGCGGAGCGCAGGGCTCTCGACGCCTGGCTCCTCCGCTACACCGCCGGCGAGGCCGAGACCCTGCGCAACACCAGCGACGAGGTCCGGGAAGCCAAGCAGGAGGTGCGCATCGAGGCCCGGGTGCGTGCACCCTTCGAGGGCTGGAGCGGCGACACGCTCTTCTACCTCGACAACGGCCAGGTCTGGCAGCAGCGGCTGGACGGCCGCTTTGCCTACAACGGCAAGGAGCGCGAGGTCGTGCTCGACAAGAACTTCTTCGGCTTCTGGCGCCTCACCCACGTCGCCACGGGGCGCCGCGTCGGGGTCACACGCGTCCGCTGAAGCGCCCGCTTCTTCACCGCGGTTCATCGCGCCAAACGGGCGTTTCATCGCCCATGTTGCCTGCGCTCACATCTGAGAATTTCGGACTAACCGCTTGAAAAAGGTGGTAATTTGACGAGTTCCGCCGGAATCCTGTGAACATGTCACAAAAAGCGGCAGTGGGCGGCTACACGTCCTGTCACATCCGTGTAAAGTTGCCGGCACTGTGGCTTCCGCCGCAAGTAATCCAATGCATGCTTGCATGACAAACAGGGGTTTAACTATGTTGAGAAAGCATCGTCTGACCACGGCAGTGTCCGCTGCCCTGGGCCTGGGCGCCGCCGCGGTTCTGCCCGGCCAGGCCCTCGCCCAAGAGGAGGCGCTGGTTGAAGAAGTGGTGGTTACGGGCTCCCGTATCCAGAAAGCCAACCTGATCAGCTCCAGCCCGGTCACCCAGGTCGATTCCGAGCAGTTCAAGTTCCAGGGCGTCACCCGCGTGGAAGACCTCCTGAACGACCTGCCCTCCGTCTACCCGGGCAACAACGCCAACCAGGCCAACGGCGCCACCGGTACGGCGACCATCAACCTGCGTAACCTCGGCGCCAACCGTACGCTGGTGCTCATGAACGGCCGTCGTCTGCCGATCGGCTCCCCGGTACAGGGCGGCCAGGGCGCAGACATCAACCAGGTGCCCGCAGCCCTGATCGAGCGCGTGGAAGTGCTCACGGGCGGCGCCTCCTCGACCTACGGCTCCGACGCTGTTGCCGGCGTTGTGAACTTCATCATGGTCGATGACTTCGAAGGCGTTCAGCTTGACGTGCAGTACTCGGGCTACCAGCACGAGAACGACAACGGCGCCGCGCAGCGCATCAACCAGGAAGCCGGCTTCTCCGCGCCTGACGGTTCCGTCAGCGACGGCGACATCCAGGACCTGTCCCTGATCATCGGCGCCAACCTCGACGGCGGCCGCGGTAACGTCACCGGCTACGTCAGCTACCGGAACATCGAGGAAGTCCGCTGGGGCGACCGCGATTACTCCAACTGTGCGCTCGACGGCGACCAGACCGACCCGTCCTGCGGCGGTTCCTCCACGGTACCGTGGGGCCGCTTCACGGACTTCGGCGCGCTATCCGACACCGGTCCCGGCAGCTTCGACTACAGCGTCGAGGGTGACCAGTTCCGTCCCTTCGGCCCGCTGTACAACTTCGGCCCGGACAACTTCCTGCAGCGCCCCGACGAGCGCTACACCGCCGGCATGTTTGGTCGCTACCAGATCAACGAGCACGCGGAAGTGTTCACCGAGTTCAACTTCATGGACAACCGCTCGAACGCACAGATCGCTCCCTCCGGCGCGTTCTTCATCCAGAGCAGCCTGTCCTGCGGCAACCCGCTGCTCTCCGACCAGCAGTTCGACCTGATCTGCGGCCAGTACGGCCTCGGTGCGGACGATGCACAGACCGTGTTCGTCGGTCGTCGTAATGTCGAGGGCGGCTTCCGCAACAGCGACATCCGTCACACGACCTTCCGCGGTGTGTTCGGCCTGCGCGGCGAGATCAACGACGCGTGGAGCTACGAGGCGTCCTACCAGTACGCCGAGACCAGCTACGAGAACACCTACAACAACGAGCTGTCCATCACCGCCATCACGCGGGCCCTGGACGCCGTTGAAGATCCGGAAACGGGCGAAGCGGTCTGCCGCTCCGTGCTCGACGGTTCTGACCCGAACTGTGTGCCCTGGAACGTGTTCGAGGAAGGCGCGGTTACCCAGGACCAGCTCGACTACCTGTACCTGCCCCTGTTCGCCCGCGGCACCACTGACCAGACGGTCATGATGGGCTACGTCACGGGTAACCTCGGCGAGTACGGCATCGCCCTGCCCTCCGCGGAGAGCGGCGTTTCCGTGGTCCTCGGTTTCGAGTACCGCGAGGAGAACCTGGACTACAACCCGGACAGCGGCTACACCAGCGGCGACGGCGCCGGCCAGGGCGGTCCGACCCTGGGCGTCAACGGCGGCTTCGATGTCGAGGAATTCTTCACCGAGGTGAACATCCCGATCGTCGAAGGCAAGAAGTTCGCCGAAGAGGTCACCCTCGACCTGGGCTACCGCTACTCGGATTACTCCACCGGCGTGAACACCGACACCTACAAGATTGCAGGTGCCTGGTCCATCACCCCGGATATCCGTCTGCGCGCCAGCTACAACCGCGCCGTTCGCGCCGCGAACATCCGCGAGCTGTTCCGCCCGCAGGGCATCGGCCTGTTCGACATGGCCACGGACAAGTGCTCCGGCCCGAACCCGGTCGCCAGCTTCGAGCAGTGCGCCCGCACCGGCGTGACCCAGGCCCAGTACGGCAGCATCGCGGACTCCCCCGCCGGCCAGTACAACGAGATCACGGGTGGTAACCCGAACCTCGCGCCGGAAGAGTCCGACACGTACTCCTACGGCTTCATCTGGACGCCGTCCTTCGTCGAAGACCTGACGATCACGGTCGACTACTTCGACATCGAAGTGGAAGATGCCATCGATGCCATCTCCTCGGAGACGATCATCGACAAGTGTCTCGAGACCGGCGACGCGCAGTTCTGTGATCGCGTCAACCGCGGCCCGGTAACGGGTACGCTGTGGCTCGGCAACGACAACGTGTTCTCCGTCGACGACAACCTCGGCTTCTTCGCCACCAAGGGCTTCGACTACACCATCGACTACACCCTGGGTGTGGGCGACATGGGTAGCGTGAACATCACCACGATCGGTACCTACCTCGACACCTGGGATCAGCAGGAGTTCGTGGGTGAGGACATCGAAGACTGCGTCGGCATCTGGAGCGCCTCCTGCGGTGCGCCGACCTTCGAATGGCAGAACAACCTGCGCGTATCGTGGATGACCCCCTGGGCCCTGACGCTGTCAGCCCAGTGGCGCTACATGAGCGAAGTCGACGACGCCGACGGTAACTGGGACCTGCCGAGCCAGGACTACCTCGACCTGTCGGGCATCTGGGACGTCACGGACATGATCACCATCCGTGCCGGCATCCAGAACGTCACTGACGAAGATCCGCCGTGGACCGATGCTGGCCCGTCCATCTTCGGTAACGGCAACACCTTCGCCGGTGCGTACGACGCCCTCGGCCGCTACTACTTCATCGGCGGCACCTTCCAGTTCTAAGCTGGAGTTCACACCGGTATCACGCCCCCCGGGGCGCGATACCGGCAAGGGAAAGGCCAACCTCGTGTTGGCCTTTTTTTTGCGCTTTTTTTTGTGCTCGCGATGCGAAGGAGGCATGCTTTAGCCCATGAACAGCACTGACGCACAGGCCTGGGAAGACTACTGGGAGCGGACCCGGCGCGCCGGCGTGGTCCCGGAGATCGGCGCCCGCGACCCGGCGCTCCGGGACTACTGGCTGGCGTTTTTCACGTCCTGCGCGCTCGCCGATGACGGGCACACCCGTCTCCTGGACCTCGGCTGCGGCCACGGCGCGGTCACCGCCCTGGCCGAGTCCGTCGCCCGCAACAACCTGCGCCACTTCCGCATCACCTGCCTGGACATCAGCGATGCGGCGGTGGACCTGGTCAAGGCACAGCACCCGGCCGTGGCCGCGGTCTGCGCCAGCGCCGATGACATCCCCCTGCCCGACGCCTTCTTCGACCACGTGGTGAGCCAGTTCGGCATCGAGTACGCGCCGCCGGCTGCGGCCGACGAAGCGGCGCGCATCCTCCGGCCCGGCGGCAGCGTCGCCTTTCTCATGCACCTGAAGAACGGCGCCATCTGGGACGAGTGCCGGGCCAACCGCGACGCCCTGGACGGCGTCCGCGACAGCGGCGTGCTGCGGGCCTTCATCCGCCTGGTGGAGGAGAGCCTCGCCCTGCGCCAGGGCCGCGGCAGTCGCGGCGCCTTCGAGCAGGCGGACCGCGATCTCGCGCCCTGCGTGAAGGCCATGGAGGCGGTCCTCGAGGCGCACGGCAAGGCGATCGGCGGCGGGCTCGTGTTCCGCACCTACGCCGATATCGCCCACATGTACCGGAAGATGAACGCTTTCGAGCCCACGGAGGTCATCGCCTGGGCGGAGAAGGTCGAGGCGGCCATGGCGGCCTGGCGGGAACGCATGCAGTCCATGCTGGACGCCGCCCTCGACGAGACCGCCCTCGGCGCCTGGCGCGACCGGCTGGCCGCCGGCGGTCTCAGCATGGACGAACCCGCCCGCCTGGCCCTCGGCGAACCGGGCAGGGACGGCGCCTGGATCCTGCGCGGTAAAAAGGTCAGTCGCTGAAGCTATCGACCGCCTGCAGCAGCGTCCGCACCCAGTGCCGCTCCGCTTCCGTGAGCTCCGGGCGCCAGATATCGAACAGCAGCACGACGCGCTCGCGGTCCGAGCGGTTGATCGCCTCGTGTTCCATGCTGTCGTCGAAGACGAACGCCTCGCCCTCGACCCAGGGCCGCACGTAGTTGCCCACGCGCAGCTCGCCGCAGTCGGGCGGCACGATGATCGGCAGGTGGCAGATCAGCCGGGTGTTGACCATGCCGTTGTGCGGCGGGATGTGCGTCCCCGGCTTCAGCCGCGAGAACAGCGCGGTGGGCGTCTGCCCGGGAACGTCCGGTCCCGGGACGCCCTCCAGGGCCGCCACCGTCGCCGGGCAGCGGGCGGCGTTCTCCTCCACCAGCGCGCCATCGCGCCAGAGGTAGAAAGCGCTCCAGTGCATGCTGCCGACGTTCGAGCGGTCGTTGAGCTGCGGCGAGTGCGGGTCCTGCTCGAGGTAGGGCCGGAAGCGCTCCTCGCCGGCGAGGAGCGCTTCCAACTCGGCGCGGATCGCCGGCGTCTGCGCCTCCAGCGCCTCCAGCCAGGGAAAGGTCTCCCGCGGATAGAAGGCGATCTGCGGCAGGCCGGGGAAGAGGTAGCGCGTGGGCTCCTGGTAGTGCACCGGCTTGCGGCCGCAGAGAATGTCGAAGGACTCGGCAAAGCGCGGCGCCGCGCCATCGCGGAAACCGGCTGACGCCAGGGCGCTGCGCAGGTGCGCCTCGTAGTCGCCGGCGAGCCGGTCACTGGTCGCCGCCGCCCGCTTCAGGCCTTCCTGCACATCCCGGGGCGGCGCCTCGGTCAGCCCGGCCGCGATGCCGAGCGCGGCCTGGTAGAAGCCCATGGCCGCGCGGGCGCGGCCGAGGCGGTCGAGGTGGTCGCCCTTGAACAGCAGCGCGCGCAGGTTGCGCGGCTCCAGCTCGAGGGCCCGGTCCACGGCGGCCAGGGCGCCGTCGCCATCGCCGTTGTTGACCCGGGCAAAGGCGAGGGCGAGCCAGGCGGGCGCCTCGGCATCACCGCTGCCGGTGAGTTCTTCCAGCGCGGCCACGGCGGCCGGGGCATCCCCGGCGCGCAGGGCATCGAGGCCGCGTTTCAACAGGTCACTCACGCCGCGCCCTCCAGCGCCTCGCGGAGCGCGGGTAGGGCGTCGGTAAACGGCTTGTGCCCCTCGATCGCTTCGCCGTGGATCGGCCGGCGGACCTGCAGCGTGCTCGCCGTGGTCACCGGGCGGGGGTTCCGCTCCGGCGCCAGGCAGGCCGCCTCCGGCTCCAGGCCGCAGTGCGCGAGCAGCGCGTTGATGACGGGCTCCGGGCCCGCGACCAGCTCCTCGTAGCTGACGCTGTAGAGCCGGTCGCCCAGCAGCTCGGCCATGCGCTTCATGTAGTCGTCGTAGAGCCGCCAGTAGGCGCCCAGCTGCGCCGGGTCGTTGGCGTAGCGGTGCGGCTCGTCGAAGCGCGTGCGGTAGAGGGACCAGCAGGTCGCCACGGCGTCGCGCCGGCAGTGGATGAAGCGCGCCTTCGGGAACAGGCAGGCGAGCAGTGGCAGGGCCAGGAAGTTCGCCGGCATCTTGTCGACGACCCGCTTCGCCAGCGGCGCCCGGGACTGCAGGGCCTTGAGATAGGTACCGGCAATGCCGCGCCGGTCCGCCGCCGACAGGCGCCCGAAGGCGACGTTGAAGGGCTGCCGGCTGCGGCGCTCGAGGTCGCCGCAGAGGTCGCCGATGAGCCGCAGTTCGCCGGCGCCGTGCACGGCGCTGTGGCTGTCCAGCACCTGCTCCACCAGCGTGGTGCCGGAGCGCGGCAGGCCGAAGACGAAGACCGGCAGCTCGCTGCCGCTGCCGCCGTCCGCGGCGCGCGCGGCAATGGCGTCGGCGTCCAGGGCGCCGGCGAGGGCATCGAAATAGCGGCTGGCGCCGGCCACGTCGAAGGGCTGGCGCGCCGCGTCCACGGAGTGGGCCTCGGCCAGGCGGGCGAGCGTCTCCTCGACGTCACCGGCGCGCTCGGCAATGGCTGCAAGGCCCCAGGCGAGGTCGCGGCGCTCGAGGGAGCCCGCCTTGCTGCGGGCATAGACCTGGCGCAGGGCCGTCGCCTCGGTCGCCTCCACTGCCGGATCGCTGCCATCGCGCAGCCGGGCCAGGGCGCAGTGCGCCGGGGCGAACTCGGGCGCGTGCTGCAGGGCGCGGCGGTAGGCGCTGATGGCCCCGGCCACGTCGCCGAGGTCCCGGCGCACGTTGCCGAGCTCGTACCAGGCACCGTGCAGGCCGGCCTTGCGCGTCACGGCCTCGGTGAGGCAGTCCCGCGCCGCTTCAAGACGGCCCAGCTGGTAGTAGAGCGTACCCAGGCCGTGGAGCGCCTGCGGGTGCGACGGGTGCGCCGCCAGCGTGGCGCGGTAGGCGCGCTCGGCCTCGCCGAGGCGGCCGGCGCGGTGCAGGGACAGGGCGTTTTTCAGGGGCGCCGGGATCGCGGCGGCGCGGCGCTTGCGGGCTTGGGCCATAGTGTTCCCGAGTCGAGGGTTGCGGCCCGCGATTCTACCAGAGCGCTAGCCGCCGGCGAGGAGTTCGAGCTTGTCGCCATAGCGCCGCTTGTCGCTGTCGCCGGCCAGCGCCTCGGCCTGGCGCAGGAACTTGCGCGCCAGCTCCGGCTGGTGACGCTGCGTCAGGATCATCGCCATGAGGTGGTGGAAGCGGTGGTCCTTTGCCTGGGTCCGCAGGGCGCGCTCGAGGTAGCGCTGCGCGGCCGCGTAGGCGCCCGCGTCGTAGGACTGTTTCGCCCGGTAGTACTGGTAGTAGGGGTTCTTCGAGCGCACGCGCTCCACCTGCCGCGCGTAGTCGGCGGCCAGCGTGGGCATGCCCTGCTCGCGATAGAGCCGGGCGAGGTTGCTCATGGCCACCGGCTCGCGGTCGAGATCGATGGCGTGACGGAACGCTGCCTCGGCCTCGGCCAGGTTCCCCTGGCGACGGTAGAGGGTACCCAGGTTGGTCCACACGTGCCCCGCGCCGGGCTGCAGTACCAGGGCCTCGCGGAAATGCAGGAAGGCCCGGGTGGGGTCGTCGTGGGTCATGTAATGCACGCCGAGGTTGTTGTGGTAGCGCGACTCCCCGGCCTCGTCGCTGATCAGCCGCCGCGGGTAGGCGCGCAGGTAATCGCCGATGTTGAAGTCCACCACCTGCTCGGCGCCCGGCAGGTCCACGAGGACGTTCACGTGCAGGTTGTAGAACCAGGCGTTGTCGCCCTCGGTCCAGGTGGGCGGGACCATGACCTCCTGGTAGCTGGCCCGCAGGCCCACTTCCCGGGCCAGGGCGAGGAAGAGGTTGGTGAAGCTCATGCAGTTGCCGGCGCGGCGGTAGAACGCCTCGCTGGCGGGCAGGGTCAGCAGGTTGTCGTACTCGAGCTCGAGGCCCCCGGCGAGGATGCCCTCGAGAATCAGCTCGACCTTGCGGGAGTCGGACGCCCGCTCGGGGACGCGCTCGGCGAGGAAGGCGCGCATGTCGTCGTTGACGGTGAGGAGCCCCGGATCCGCGGGGGCGTCGGCCGGGCCGACGCCGAACAGCCGGCCGTCGAGCAGCGCGTTGGGGCCGGGCGGCGCCTCGGCGGCGAACTGCGCGGGCGGCTGCGAGGTGCAGCCGGCGAGGAACAGCAGCAATAGCGCAAGCAGCCTGTAGCGGGGCATGGCCAGCCTCCTGCCGGGGCGATGCTTCCCGGCGTTTCATGAGACAATTGTAGCACCATGGACACTGCCTTCAGCGCCTTCATCACTCTCCTCCTGGTCATGGACCCGCTCGGCAACGTGCCCATCTTCCTGTCCGTGCTCAAGGACGTGGACCCGAAGCGGCGGCAGTGGGTGATCTTCCGGGAGCTGCTGGTGGCCCTGGGGGTGCTGCTGCTGTTCCTATGGGGCGGGAGCAGCGTGCTCGATCTCATGGGGCTGCGGCAGGAATCGATCAGCATCGCCGGCGCGATCATCCTGTTCCTGATCGCCATCCGCATGATCTTCCCGTCGCCCTACGGGATGATCGGCGACGCACCGGGCGGGGAACCCTTCATCGTGCCGCTGGCCATACCGGCCGTGGCCGGCCCGTCGTCGCTGGCCATCGCCATGCTCATGGTGCACACCGACCCGTCGCGGATGCTCGACTGGACCGCCGCCCTGGTCGGCGCCTGGGCGGTCTCCGCGGTGCTGCTTATGGCCTCGCCGCTACTGCTGAAAGCTCTCGGCAACCGGGGGCTGATCGCCATGGAACGGCTCATGGGCATGATCCTGGTGATCATCGCCGTGCAGATGTTCTTCGACGGCGTCGCTACGTCCCTGCATCTCTAGCCGGCTTCCCGGGCCCGCTCCTCCAGCACCGCCACCGCCGGCAGGGTCTTGCCCTCGACGTACTCGAGAAAGGCACCGCCGCCGGTGGAGATGTAGGAGACCCGGTCGGCGATGCCGAACTGGTCGATGGCCGCCAGCGTGTCGCCGCCACCGGCCAGGGAGAACGCACTGCTGGCGGCAATCGCCTCCGAAAGCGCGCGGGTGCCGCCGGCGAAGGCCTCGAACTCGAACACGCCCACCGGGCCGTTCCAGAGAATCGTGCCGGCGCCCGAGAGCTGCGCCGCCAGGGCCTCGGCGGCGCGCGGGCCGATGTCGAGGATCATGTCGTCCGGGCCGACATCCGCCGCGGCCTTCACGGTGGCCTCGGCATCGGCGCTGAACTCGCTGGCGACCACCACGTCTTCCGGCAGCGGCACCGCCGTTTTCTCCATCAGCGCCTTCGCCGCGGGCACGAGGTCGTGCTCGCAGAGGGACTTGCCCACGGGGAAGCCGGCGGCCGCGAGGAAGGTGTTGGCGATACCACCGCCGACTACCAGCTGGTCGACCTTGTCGGCGAGGGTCTCGAGCACCGTGAGCTTGGTGGAGACCTTGGAACCGCCGACGATGGCGACCATGGGCCGCGCGGGCTCCGCCAGGGCACGCTCCAGGGCCGTCAGCTCCGCCGCCAGCAGGGGGCCCGCGCAGGCGGCGGGGGCGTAGCGGGCCACGCCGTGGGTCGAGGCCTGCGCCCGGTGCGCGGTGCCGAAGGCATCCATGACGAACAGGTCGCAGAGGCCGGCGTAGGCCCGGGCCAGTTCTTCATCGTCTTTTTTCTCGCCGCTGTTGAAGCGCACGTTTTCGAGCATGGCGATCTCGCCGTCGCCGAAGACCACCCCGCCGCGCCAGTCCGGGAGCAGGGGCACGGGGCGGCCGAGGAGTTCGCCGAGATGCGCCGCCACCGGCTCCAGCGACAGCGCCGGGTCGAACTCGCCCTCGACGGGCCGGCCCAGGTGCGACATGAGCAGCACCTTCGCGCCGGCGGCCAGCGCCTGCTCGATGGTGGGCAGCGCGGCGCGGATGCGCGCATCGGACGCCACCTTGCCGTCCTTGAGCGGTACGTTCAGGTCCTCGCGGATGAGCAGCGTGCGGCCGGCGAGGGGGAAGTCCTGCATGAGCTTGACGGAGAGGGACATGGCGGGGTCCTCCGGGGTAGCGCCTAGGCGGTGTGGCTCCAGTAGTGGGCGACGTCGAGCATGCGGTTGGCGTAGCCCCACTCGTTGTCGAACCAGGTCAGCACCTTCACCAGGTGGCTGCCGCTGACCCGGGTCTGGCTGGCATCGATGATACTGGAGCGCGGATCGTGGTTGAAATCGCAGGAGGCCAGCGGCTCCTCCGTGTAGCCGAGGACGCCGTCGAAGCGCGCGCCGGCGGCTTCGGCGAGCGCGCGGTTCACGGCGGCGACGTCCGCCGCCGCGCGCACCTGCACCGTCAGGTCCATGGCGGAGACGTTGAGCGTCGGCACGCGCAGCGCCTGCGCGCTGAAGCGGCCGACAAGCGCCGGCAGGATGCGCTCGATGCCGCGGGCCAGCCCCGTATCGATGGGGATGATGGAGCGCGACGCGGCGCGGGTCTTGCGCAGGTCCGTGTGGTGGTAGGCGTCGAGTACCGGCTGGTCGTTCATCGCCGAGTGGATGGTCGTGATCGTGCCCACCTCGATGCCGAAGGCGTCGTCGAGGGCGGCGATCACCGGGACGATGCCGTTGGTGGTGCAGGAGGCGGCGGAGACGATGCGGTGGCGAGCCTCGAGGCAGTCGTGGTTGACCCCGTAGACCACGGTGGCGTCGACGTCGGCCTGCGCCGGCTGCGAGAAGAGCAGGCGGCCGGCCCCGGCGGCGAGGTGCTGCTCGGCGGTCGCGCGGTCCGTGAACGCGCCGGAGCATTCCAGGACGAGGTCCACGCCGTGCCGGCCCCAGTCGAGCCGCGCCGGGTCTTCCTCCCGCAGCAGCGCGATGGGCTCGCCGGCGATGCGGAAGCCGCCTTCGCAGGCGGCGACCTCGGCGGGAAAGCGGCCGTGGGTGCTGTCGTAGCGGGTGAGGTGGACCACCGTCGCCGCGTCCGCCAGCTCGTTGACCGCGACCACCTTGAGCTCATCGCGCAGCGGGCTTTCCTGCAGGGCCCGGAGGACGCTGCGCCCGATGCGGCCGTAGCCGTTGATGCCGAGGCGCAGGCTCAGAGCTGCAGGACCTCGTCCACCGCGGCAACCACGTTGTCGACGGTGAAGCCGAACTCCTCGAACAGCGCGCCGGCCGGCGCGGACTCGCCGAAGCTGTCCATGCCGACGATGCGGCCGTCGAGGCCCACGTACTTGTACCACCAGTCGCGGTGGCCCGCCTCCACGGCGACGCGGGCGAGCAGGTCGCTGGGCAGCACCGACTCGCGGTAGGCCGCGTCCTGCTGCTCGAACACCTCGGGGCAGGGCAGGGACACCACGCGCACCGCGCGGCCCTGCGCCGCGAAGCGCTCGGCGGCGCCAACGGCGAGGGCGACCTCGGAGCCGGTGGCTATGATCACGGCCTCCGGCGTGCCGTCACACTCGCGCAGCACGTAGCCGCCGCGGGCAATGGCCGCGACCCGGGCTTCGTCGCGGGCCTGGTGCGGCAGCCCCTGGCGCGAGAACACCAGCGCGGTGGGGCCGTCGCGGCGCTCGATGGCGGCGCGCCAGGCCACGGCGGTTTCCACCGTGTCGCAGGGGCGCCAGGTGTGCAGGTTCGGCGTCGCGCGCAGGGCGGTCAGCTGCTCCACGGGCTGGTGCGTGGGGCCGTCCTCGCCGAGGCCAATGGAGTCGTGGGTGTACACCAGGATCTGCGGCTGGCCCATGATCGCCGCCATGCGCACGGCGTTGCGGGCGTACTCCATGAAAATCAGGAAGGTCGCCGTGTAGGGAATGAAGCCACCGTGCAGCGCGATGCCGTTGGCGATCGCCGTCATGGCGAACTCGCGCACCCCGTAGTACAGGTAGTTGCCCGTGGCGTCACCCGCGGTGACCGGCTTGCTGCCGTCCCAGAGCGTGAGGTTGGAGCCGGCGAGGTCCGCCGAACCGCCGAGGAACTCCGGCAGCAGGGCGCCGTAGGCGTTCAGGCACTGCTGCGAGGCCTTGCGGGTGGCCACGCTGGCGCCGGCGGCCTGGCACTCGGCGATGTACGCCTCGGCGCGCTCACCGAAGTTCGCCGGCAGCTCGCCGGCCAGGCGCCGGGCCAGCTCGGCGGCCAGGCCCGGGTGCGCTTCCGCGTAGGCCGTCATCGCGTCGTTCCAGGCCGCCTCGCGCTCCGCGCCGGCGGCGCGCGCGTCCCAGCCGGCATAGATGTCCTCGGGCACCTCGAAGGGCGGGTGGGTCCAGCCGAGGGCCTCGCGGGTGGCGGCGACCTCGTCCGCGCCCAGCGGCGCGCCGTGGCAGGATTCGCTGCCGGCCTTGTTCGGTGCGCCCTTGCCGATCACCGTGCGGCAGCAGATGAGCGTGGGCCTGCCGTCCTCGGCCCGCGCCGCCTCGATGGCGCCGCGCACGGCCTCGGCATCGTGGCCGTCGACGGCCTCGATCACCTGCCAGCCGTAGGCGCGGAAGCGGCCCGGGGTGTCGTCCGTGAACCAGCCTTCCACCTCGCCGTCGATGGAGATGCCGTTGTCGTCGTAGAAGGCGATGAGCTTGCCGAGCCCGAGGGTGCCGGCGAGCGAGCAGCTCTCGTGGGAAATACCCTCCATCAGGCAGCCGTCACCCAGGAAAACGTAGGTGTGATGGTCCACGACCGTGTGCCCGGGCCGGTTGAACTGGGCCGCGAGGGTCTTCTCGGCGATGGCCATGCCCACGGCGTTGGCGAGGCCCTGGCCCAGCGGGCCGGTGGTGGTCTCGACGCCCGGGGTGTAGCCGTACTCCGGGTGCCCCGGCGTGCGGCTGTGCAGCTGGCGGAAGTTCCGAAGCTCCTCGATCGGCAGGTCGTAGCCGGTGAGGTGCAGCAGGCTGTAGATGAGCATGGAGCCGTGCCCGTTGGAGAGCACGAAGCGGTCCCGGTTCGGCCACGCGGGGTTGGCCGGGTTGTGCTGGAGAAAGTCGTTCCACAGGACCTCGGCGATATCGGCCATGCCCATGGGGGCGCCGGGATGGCCGCTGTTGGCCTGTTGCACGGCATCCATGGCGAGGGCGCGGATGGCATTGGCGAGGTCTGAGCGCGCGGGCATAGCTTGGTCCACTGGTCAAAAGCCCGGCATTCTGGCCCAGCGGGGTGCGGGGGACAACGTAAAAAGTCCTATATCAAAATTTTTTGATAGAGTCGGGGCGGCCTGCTAGACTCCTGCGCCATGCAAGGCACAGCCACCCTGACGCCGGTCGCCGGGCGCGACGCACCGGACGCCTCCCTCGCGGACCTCGCCGCGGCCTGCAAGGCCTGCGCAGACCCGCTGCGCCTGACCGTGCTGCGCGTGCTGCAGAACGACTCGCTCGCCGTGTCCGAGCTGTGCGAGCTCCTCGGCATCCGCCAGCCGGCGCTGAGCCACCACCTCAAGGTGCTGGCCCGGGCCGGGCTGGTCACCAGCCGCCGGGAGGGCACCAGCATCTTCTACCGGCGCAGCGACCTGCTCGCCCCGGCGGGCGGCGGGGCCGTGGCCGCGGCGCTGCTGGCCGAACTCGACGCCCGGCCCCTGCCGCCGGCCATCCGCCGCGGCCTCGGTGCGCTGCAGCGGGCCCGGGAGAAGAACTCGCGGGACTTCTTCCGCCTGAACGCCGACAAGTTCCGCGAGCAGCAGGACCTCATCGCCAGCTACGAGCAGTACGGCGACACGGTCGCCAAGCTGCTCACCGAGGCGCCGCTGCCCCGCCGCGAGCTGGCGCTGGAGATCGGCCCCGGGGACGGCCGCTTCCTCGCCCACCTCTCGCCGCGCTTCGCGCGCGTGGTGGCCCTGGACAACGCCCCGGAGATGCTCGCCGCCAGCCGCGCCACCGCAGCCGACGGCGGCCTCGACAATATCGACTTCATCCTCGGCGACACCGGCAGCCCCGCGCTCGCCGGCATCCAGGCGGACTGCATCGTCATCAACATGGTCCTGCACCACACGCCGGCGCCCGCGCAGGTACTGGCTGATGCAGCGGCGCACCTCGCGCCCGGCGGCGTCATCGCGGTCACGGACCTCTGCCGCCACGACCAGGGCTGGGCCCGGGAAAACTGCGGCGACCTCTGGCTCGGCTTCGAGCCGGAACAACTCACCGGCTGGGCGGCGGACGCGGGGCTCGGCGATCTCGCCAGCAGCTTCCTCGCCCAGCGCAACGGTTTCCAGGTACAGGTGCGCCTCTTCGGCCACGCGACTCAGTAATTAAGGACACGACATGAGCGACTACTCGATCTTCACCTCGGAATCGGTTTCCGAGGGCCACCCGGACAAGATGGCGGACCAGATCTCCGATGCCATCCTCGACGCCATCCTCAAGGACGACGTGGACGCCCGCGTCGCGGTGGAGACGCTGGTCAAGACCGGCATGGTGGTAATCGCCGGCGAGGTCACCACGAATACCTACGTCGACCTCGAGGAGGTGGTGCGCGGCGTGGTCACGGACATCGGCTACACCAGCTCGAAGGTCGGCTTCGACGGCGCCTCCTGCGCCGTGCTCAACGCCATCGGCAAGCAGAGCCGCGACATCGCCATGGGCGTGGACGAGGGCGAGGACAAAGAACAGGGCGCCGGCGACCAGGGCCTGATGTTCGGCTACGCCAGCGACGAGACCGACGTGCTCATGCCCGCGCCGATCTACTACGCGCACCGGCTGGTGGAGCGCCAGGCGGCGCTGCGCAAGCACGGCACGCTGCCCTGGCTGCGCCCCGATGCCAAGAGCCAGGTCACCCTGCGCTACGAGCACGGCAAGCCCGTCGCCGTGGACGCGGTGGTGCTGTCCACGCAGCACGACGGGGACATCCCCCAGTCCGACATCCACGACGCGGTCATGGACCTGATCATCAAGGAGGTCCTCCCCGCCGAGTGGCTGCATGCCGACACGCGCTACCACATCAACCCCACGGGCCAGTTCATCATCGGCGGCCCCGTGGGCGACTGCGGCCTGACCGGGCGCAAGATCATCGTCGACACCTACGGCGGCATGGCCCGCCACGGCGGCGGCGCCTTCTCGGGCAAGGACCCGTCCAAGGTCGACCGCTCCGCCGCCTACGCCGGCCGCTACGTGGCCAAGAACATCGTCGCCGCCGGCCTCGCCGCGCGCTGCGAGATCCAGGTCTCCTACGCCATCGGCGTGGCCGAGCCCACCTCCATCTCCGTGAACACCTTCGGCACCGGCACCGTGAGCGACGAGCGCATCGTGCAGCTGGTGCGCGAGCACTTCGACCTGCGCCCGAAGGGCCTGATCGAGATGCTCGACCTGAAGCGCCCGATCTACCGCGACACCGCCGCCTACGGCCACTTCGGCCGCGAGGACGCGCAGTTCACCTGGGAAAAGACCGACAAGGCCGAGGCCCTTCGCAACGCCTGACGGCCCGAACGACACATTGATTCAAGCAAGGAGCACAGCATGAGCACCGCAGAGAAACTCGACACGAAGCAGGACTACAAGGTCGCCGACATCAGCCTCGCTCAGTGGGGCCGGCGCGAGCTGGAGATCGCCGAGACGGAAATGCCGGCGCTGATGGCGCTGCGCGAGAAGTACAGCGCGAAGCAGCCGCTGAAGGGCGCGAAGATCCTCGGCTGCATCCACATGACCATCCAGACCGGCGTGCTCATCGAGACCCTGGTCGCCCTCGGCGCCGAGGTGCGCTGGTCCTCCTGCAACATCTTCTCGACGCAGGACCACGCCGCCGCCGCCATCGCCGCCGCCGGCGTGCCGGTCTTCGCCTGGAAGGGCGAGACGGAAGAGGAGTACGAGTGGTGCATCGAGCAGACCATCCTCAAGGACGGCCAGCCCTGGGACGCGAACATGGTCCTCGATGACGGCGGCGACCTCACCGCCATGCTGCACGACAAGTACCCGGCGATGCTCGAGAAGATCCACGGCATCACCGAGGAGACCACCACCGGCGTGCACCGGCTGCAGGAAATGCTCAAGGACGGCACGCTGAAGGTGCCCGCGGTGAACGTGAACGACAGCGTCACGAAGAGCAAGAACGACAACAAGTACGGCTGCCGCCACAGCCTCAACGACGCCATCAAGCGCGCCACGGACCACCTGCTCTCCGGCAAGCGCGCGCTGGTCATCGGCTACGGCGACGTCGGCAAGGGTTCCGCCCAGTCCCTGCGCCAGGAAGGCATGATCGTCCGCGTCACCGAGGTGGACCCGATCTGCGCCATGCAGGCGTGCATGGACGGCTTCGAGGTCGTCTCGCCCTTCAAGGGCGGCGTCAACGACGGCAGCGATGACTGCATCGACACGGACCTGCTCGGCAGCATCGACCTGCTGGTCACCGCCACCGGCAACTACGACGTCTGCAACGCCGCCATGCTGCGCGCCATCAAGCGCAATGCCGTGGTCTGCAACATCGGCCACTTCGACAACGAGATCGACACGGCCTACATGCGCCGCAACTGGGAGTGGGAAGAGATCAAGCCGCAGGTGCACAAGATCTACCGCAACCAGGCCGAGAACGACTACATCCTGCTGCTCGCCGAGGGCCGGCTGGTGAACCTCGGCAACGCCACCGGGCACCCGTCGCGGATCATGGACGGCTCCTTCGCCAACCAGGTGCTGGCACAGATCTACCTCTTCGAGCGCCGCTTCGCGGACCTCGAGCCGGACCTCAAGGAAGCCGCGCTGAAGGTCGAGGTACTGCCGAAGAAGCTCGACGAGGAAGTCGCCGCGCACATGGTGGCGGGCTTCGGCGGCGTGCTCACGAAGCTCACGCAGGAACAGGCCGGCTACATCCACGTCGCCGTGGACGGCCCCTTCAAGCCCGAGAGCTACAAGTACTGAGGACCGGCCATGGCACGGCAGCCTGAGATCAGCTTCGAGTTCTTCCCGCCCAAGACCGACGCCGGGCGGGAGAAACTGCTGGCACAGACGGCCCCGGCGCTCGCCGCGCTGGGGCCGGGGTTCTTCTCGGTCACCTACGGCGCCGGCGGTTCCACCCGGGACCGGACCTTCGATACGGTCACGGCGCTTGCGGACCAGGGCCTCACCGTCGCGCCGCACCTCAGCTTCGGCGGTGACGACGAGGCCACCATCGGCGACCTGCTCGAGCGCTACAAGGCGCGCGGCATCGATCGCATCGTGGCGCTGCGGGGGGACATCCCCTCCGGCAACGGCGCCGGCGCGACGATCGTCTACGCCAACGAGCTGGTGGCCTTCATCCGCGAGCGTACCGGGGACCACTTCCACATCGAGGTGGCGGCCTACCCGGAGATCCACCCGCAGGCACTGTCCTACGAGAGCGACATCCGCTACCTCAAGGGCAAGTTCGACGCCGGCGCCAACGGCGGTATCACCCAGTACTTCTACAGCCCGGAGGCGTACTTCTATTTCCTGGACCAGTGCGCCGCCATCGGCATCGAGGCCCCGATCGTCCCGGGCATCATGCCCATTACCAATTTCCAGAACCTCGCCCGCTTCTCGCGCAACTGCGGCGCCGAGATCCCGCGCTGGATCTGCCAGCGCATCGAGGGCTTCGGCGACGACCAGGAGAGCATCCGCCAGTTCGGCATCGAGGTGGTCACCCAGCTCTGCGGCACGCTGCTCGACTCGGGCGCCCCGGGGCTGCACTTCTACACCATGAACCAGGTGGAGCCGACCCGGCAGATCTGCGAGAACCTGGGCCTCAGGGGCTGACCCCGCCGTGGACCGCCCCCGCTTTTTCACCCGCCAGGCGCTCGCCGAGGGCGCCGAGGTCGAGCTGGAGGCGGAGCCCGCGCGGCACATTGCCCGCACCCTGCGTATGCAGCCGGGTGACCGCCTCGTACTCTTCGACGGCAGCGGCGCCGAGTATCCCGGCGAACTCATCGCCGCCGACAAGCGCAGCGTCACGGTGCGCCTGGGCGCCCCGCGCGCCATCGACCGCGAATCGCCCCTCGCCATCGAGCTCGGCATCGCCATCTCCCGCGGCGACCGGGTGGACTGGGTCGTGCAGAAGGCCACGGAGCTGGGCATCGCCCGCATCGCGCCGCTGCTCACCGCCCGCGGCCTCAACCTGCCCGCGGACCGGCGCGAGAAAAAGCGCGGCCACTGGCAGCGCATCGCCGAGAGCGCCTGCGAACAGTGCGGCCGCAACCGGGTGCCGGTGATCGACGATCCCCGGCCCCTGGCCCCGTGGCTCGACAGCGTCGACGCCCCGCTCCGCCTCGTCCTCGACCCCCGCGCCGAGCCGCGCGACCTGCCCGCCTACGCCGGCGCCGTCGCGCTGCTCTGCGGTCCCGAGGGCGGGCTGGAGGAAGAGGAGGTCACCCGCGCCCAGGCCGCCGGCTTCGGCACCCTGGCGCTGGGCCCGCGCGTGCTGCGCACCGAGACCGCGCCGCTGGCGGCACTGGCCGCGCTGCAGGCGCGCTGGGGCGACCTGCGCTTCTAGGGTCAGTCGTAACGGTCCTGCGGCAGCGCCCAGTCAATGCCCGCCACCTCGGGCAGCTCGCTGCCGTCGTCCCCGCCGATCTCGCGGTCGATGAGCGCCTGGAGCTTCGCATTCATGGCCAGCACCAGCTCGCCGTTGGCCTCTCGGTCGTTCGCGAGGTTGTTCACTTCCACCGGGTCGCTGTGGCGATCGTAGAGCTCGAGGTCGTTGTAGGCGTAGAGCTCGTCGAGGTTGCGTGGCGTGTGATGTTCCATCGGCGAGAAATAGCGGGAGAAGGTGTAGCGGCCGTCGGAGACCGCGCGTACCGTACCGCGCTTTTTCAGGTTCGGCCGGAAGCCGGTGGCCTTCATCTCCGCTTGGGGGTCCTTGCCCGCTGCCTTGCAGTCGGCGATGAAGCCCATCAGGTCACCGTCGTTCGAGGCGATGCCGCTGTAGGTGAACAGGGCGCCCTCGCGCACGTCATGCGCGCCGGCCGATGACGGCGCGTTGAGGAGACCGGAGAAGTCCCGCCCCGGCAGCTCCCGGCCCGCGACTTCCGCCCGCCGGGTTGCGTCGGCGCCCGCCA
>CAJWWA010000024.1 GCA_913048495.1 uncultured Halieaceae bacterium | reverse complement strand
ACGCGCCGGGCCGCCTGCCGGTCCTGCACACGCCCCTCGCCCGGCGAGCGGAGCCCGGCCGCCTGGACCCCGGCAACGCCGCCGCGGTCCTGGCCACCCTCGATAGCGCCGTGGACGGCTGCCGGGACGGGCGCTTCGCCGCCATGGTGACCGCCCCGGTGCAGAAGAGCGTGATCGCCGATGCCGGTTTCGCCTTCAGCGGCCACACCGAGTACCTGGCCGCCCGCTGCGGCGTGGAGCGGGTGGTCATGCTGCTCGTGGCGGGCACGCTGCGCGTCGCCCTGGCTACCACGCACCTGCCGCTGGCAGCGGTACCCGGGGCCATCACCCGGGACCTGCTGGCGGCGACGCTGCAGATCCTGCATCGCGACCTGCGCGGGCGCTTCGCCATCGACGCGCCGCGGATAGCGGTGCTGGGCCTCAACCCCCACGCCGGTGAGGGCGGTCACCTCGGGCGGGAGGAGATCGACGTCATCGTCCCGGTGCTGGAAGCCCTCCGGGCCGAGGGCCTCGACCTCACCGGCCCCCTGCCCGCGGACACCGCGTTCACTCCAAGCGCGCTCGCCGGGGTGGACGCGGTGCTCGCCATGTACCACGACCAGGGCCTGCCGGTGCTCAAGCACGCGGGCTTCGGCGAGGCGGTGAACGTCACCCTCGGCCTGCCCATCGTGCGCACGAGCGTGGACCACGGCACGGCGCTGGACCTGGCCGGGACCGGGAAGGCGGATGCGGGGAGTTTGCGGGCGGCGGTGAGGCTGGCCATGGAGCTGGTGACGCCGGGTTAGGCTAGCCAGGCCTGCAGCTGTGGCACCACGTGTACGAGGGTGATCAGGGCCAGCATCCAGGTGTGCAGCATCAGGATGCGATCCTGGCGGGCGAAGCGGGCGTCGAAGCGCGACTCCTGCTGGGTAAGCTTAGCGTCGAACCTCGCCTCCTGCTCGGCAAAACGCGCGTCGAGCACCTCGTGGAAGTAGTCCTTCGTCAACAGGTTGTCGGCGTAGAAACCGAAGGCCTCTGCCATGAGTTCTGCCTGTACGTTTGCCTGCGGCTCCGGCACGCCGGCTTCCCGCAAGCGGCGGGCATAGCGGAGCGTGTCGAAAGCCATCGTTGACATGGTAGACCAATCCCTCGGCAGGGCAAGCTGAAGTCGCTCGAAGTATCTGCACAGCTGCGTTGCGCAGCAAGGAAACGCTTCCATCACATGTGACCGGGCAGCGTTACCAGCCTGCGCTAGCGCCCGACCCAGTACCCCACGACCTCTTTAAAAGCGCGCCCCGCGCCGTCCAGCGCCTCCGCATCCGGCAGCCAGTCCACGGCGGTGAAGCGGTCCCGGGCCTCGTGGTCGGTCGCTGCCGGGATCACCTCGAGCCCCTGCGCCTCGAAGCGGGCCACGGCGCGGCGCATGTGCAGCGCCGAGGTGACCAGCAGAATCCGTTCGATGCCGCGCGCGCGGAGCAGGCGGGCGCTGAAGGCCGCGTTCTCGCGCGTGTTGCGGCTCTCTTCCTCGACCAGGATGGCGTCGGCGGGGACACCGAGGGCCAGCAACAGCTCCCGGGTGACCGCGGCTTCGCTGCGCGCGCTGATCACCGGGTTGGCGCCGCCGCTGAGGAGCAGGCGCGCCGCGCGGCCGGCGTGGTAGAGCTCGGCCGCATAGAGAACGCGGTCAGCCCGGGGGTTGAGATTGGCAGGACCGTGAAGCGTTCCCGGCGGATCGATGCCGCCACCGAGCACCACCGCGACCGGCGCCCGCGGCGCATCCAGGGGGGGCATGTAGGGGTAGGCGTCTTCGAGCTCCCCGCGCAGGGCGAAGCTCGCCGGCGGTAACGACCAGGTGAGCAGCCAGGCAAAGGCGACAAGCCCCGCCAGCCAGGCGAACCCGCGCCGGCCGAGGGCTGCGAGCAGCAGGGCCACACCGCCCAGCGCGAGGGCGCTGCCGAGTGGCGCGAGCAGCGCGATTACCAGCTTGTCCAGGAACACCGATAGGCCTCCGGGGCGCGGTTTACACCCATGGGCGCCCTCCCTACACTCTCAGCTTCACACGCACCGGCGCCAGGCCCACGGATGAGCAACGACAGCGGCATCTCCTATTCCTACAGCACCACCGGGCCCGCCAGCGCCGGCACGCCCGCGCTCTACGCCTTCGCCAACTGCGAACTGATCCCGGTCGACCATGCGGTGACGCTAGTGATCAATCGGGACAATGGCAAGCAGCAGCTGATCTCGCCGCAGGTGGTCGATGCGCTGAAGACCTGCACCACTTTCCGCTCCCTCGAGGACCACGCCGACCAGCTCGCGCGCACGCGGCCCGAGCTCAAGGGCAACCGGCCGCTGGCAATGCAGGCCCTCGAACAGGTACGGGATGCCGGCCTGCTACTGGCCGCGGGTTCGATCCGCGAGCGGCTGGGCAATGCCGCCGAGCGGCAGCTGGCACCGACGCGGGTCTTCATCATCACCTGCGACCGGCCGGACGCCGTCGAGCGGCTGCTCGAGTCGCTGCTGCGCATCGGCACGCTGGCCCGCCACGACACCCTGACCCTGGTCGATGACTCCCGCGAGCCCGCGAACCGGGCCGCCAACCGCGACGCGGTAGAGCGCTTCAACCTGCGCAGCGCGAAGGACATGCGCTACTTCGGCGCCGAGGAGCAGGCCGCGCTGCTGGAACAGCTGGTCGGCGCGCTGCCGGAACACGAGGCCGGCATCCGCTTCCTTATCGACCCGGCCCGCTGGACGGGCAGGAAGACCTACGGCCGCAGCCGCACCCTGTGCCTGCTGCTCTCCGTCGGCTACCGGGCCATCGTCATGGACGACGACATTCTCTGCGAGGCCGTGCTGCCGCCCATCGAGAGCGACAACAAGGTCAGCTTCAGCGGCGAACGCAAGGCGGCTTTCTACCCGGACCGGGAATCGATGATGGCAGCCCGCCGGCCCGCGCCGGAAGACCCGCTCACCGGCCACGCCCGCTGCCTCGGCCAATCGCTGGGCTCGGCGCTTACCAGCCTGAACGGTACAGCGCTGGAGGAAGCACAGTTCGGCGACTGCAATGCCGCCATGCTCAACGTGCTGGACCCGACAGCTCCGATCCTGGTCACGCAGTGCGGCTCCTGGGGCGACCCGGGAACGGGCAGCGTGCACTGGGCGCTGAACCTCGGCGAGGACTCCATCGAGCGGCTGGTGAATGCGCCCCAGGGCATGGCCAGCGCGCTGGAGAACCGCAGCAGCTGGCTCGGCTGCGCGCAGCCCACGCTGCACAAGATGGCCTTCATGTCGCAGATGACCGGGCTCGACAACAGCCACTTCCTGCCGCCCTATTTCCCCGCCTTCCGCGGCGAAGACCTGCTCTTCGGCACCATGATCGAGGCCATGTATCACCGCGGCGCACTGGTGGAATGCCCCTGGGCCGTGCCCCACCTGCCGCTGGACGAGCGCCGGCACAGCATCCGCGACCCGATCGCGCACGCCGGCGGCATCGGGCTGTTCTCGCGCTACCTGACCAGCCGCATCGACTACGAGGACGCGAGCAACCCCGCCGGCCGCATGCAGCACATCGCCGAGGACGCGCGGCGCATGGCCGCCCGCTCCGACGCCGACCTGCTCCTCGACTACCGCCGCGAGCAGGCAAAGAGCGAGGCCGAGACCCTCGCCCTGGCCCGGGCCCAGCTCACCCGCGCGCAGGAGCTACCGTCCATGAACTGGCAGGGCTACCTGGCCCGGGCCGTGGAGGAACTGGGTAGTTCCCTGCAGCGCAGGCACAGCCCCATGGAGATCCCTGGCGTGCCCAAGGGGGCAACGGAAGCGGGGCTGGTAGCGGAATTCCGCGAGTTTGCCGACGGGTGGGCGGCGGCGCTGGAGGCGTGGCCGGCGGTGCGGGAGACTGCGGCTTCCCAGCTTTCCGTTCGAACACCGTGAATCCTGGAATGTCGTCGGCGAAACGCGACGGACGGTCAATTAGCTGGACAACCACGTGGCGGCCCGCTTTCGCAGAGGCAGGCGTGGCCTTTATCGTGGCAGCACTGCTCCTCTGCGGCATCTACGCTATCGGCTTCTTTAAGTTCCATCCCGAATTCAAACCCTTTGCAGTCCGCGAGGCCACGCCGCTAACGATCGAGGGCAGTTACTTCCAGCCTGTAGCGGGCGAGGCCCGCAGGGACGGCGACGACGTAGTACTGACCGAGTTTACCGACGGACGGGCACTGCTGGCCTTGAAACGACCTTTCCAGGCAGAGGACCACCCGTTCCTCAAGTTTCACATCGAGGGGCTGACGACCTGGGCGAAGTCGTACGTGTACTGGCGGCGAGCGGACAATCCGGGGGAATTTCATAAGCTGGAGCTGAACCGCTCCGGTGACGGGGTCACGCAAGTCGCCATGGCGCAAGGCGGCGACGCCTACCGCGGGCAGATCAGCGAACTGGTGCTGACATTCTTTTCCGATGATACGGACCATGATAATGGAGACACACCGCTTCGCCTTCAAGGTCTCGAGCTAAGGCCTTTCTCCTACAAACACGTAATCGGCCAGGTCCTTGCGGACTGGCTCAACCCACCGCTCTGGCTCAGCTCCTCGGTCAACCGGGTGCCTGGCGTGCACAGCAGGGCCTTGCTTCATCCAAACGCCGCCTTCTGTTCGATAGCATTTGCCGCTTTCCTGCTCGTCGCGGCGCGGCGGCGCCTCTCCCGCAGCGTCCCCGTCGGCGCTCCGGACCTGCTGGCTGTGGGCCTGTGCCTCTGCCTGCTCGGTTTCGCGGCTAATGAGGCGCTCCGCTGGCGATGGCATATCGAGCAACTGTCTGACACCACAGCCCGATTTGCGTACCAACCACTGGCAGATCGCGTCCGAAACAGCGAATTGCGCTGCGGCCGACGAGACGATTGCTTTGATAACCTGCTGCCGTACTTCTAACCATGCCCGGCACCGGTGCCGGTTGCCGGGCCACCGGGCCCGAAGAAGCGCCGAGTGAACGGCCCCGGCGTCTCGCTTCCCAGTGGCCTGGCAGCCGCCAACGCCGCCTTGCCATGGGTGTGCGGTGCGCTGGTGAGCTGCAACATTGCCCTGCGGACCTGCCATGTCCCGGGGTTCACCAGCGTTCTCACCGGCGTGGGCGGTTTTCTCGGCTACCTGGCCATCGCCGTGGCCATGTACCTTGCAGATCGCGTCGGACTGTCGATACTTTGCGGCGCTACCAACTGGATTCTATGGACCGCCTCGCTTGCGGCTCTGATAGGGCTCGGCATCCACGCCGGGAAGCAGGGAGCTCCGGCGAGCAGGCCACCCGCGACCGTCCTCCTGTACCTCGCTCCGATTGCAGTGGTTCTGCTGTGGGGTTGGCAGGTTCTCTGGATTCCTGCGCAGGGCTGGGACGTGCTGGGGACGCGGACGGAGGGGTTCCACTCCTGGGCCTGGACCGCGCAACAATTCATTGAGCATGCCGGGACGGACGCAGCGGACGCTTTCGCCTATGAACACCGCCACCCGATCACGCTGAAGCTTGTCCTCGCCTGGTCGGGCTGGTCCGGAAGCGCCGGCGCTCTCGGGCTGGGCAGCATGATGCCGTGGTTGACCTTTGGTATCAGCCTGCTTCTCGTCACCGGGGGCTTCAGCTGGTGGGCCACGCGCTCCCACGGAGTAACAGTGGTGAGCTGCCTGGTGCTGACCTCGATCCCACTTATCGAGAACCATGTACTCATCGGGGGATACAGCGAGCTGCCGATCGCCCTGGCAATGCTCAGCAGCGCGGTATTCTTCGTGCTCGGGGTGAGCACGGCTTCCCGTCGTTGGCTCGGGGCCGGGATCGTGCTCGCCCTGCTGCCGGTGGCGCTTAAGAACACCGGCATCGTGTACACGCTGATGCCGATCATCGCACTTGCCGTGACGCTCACCGTTCGGCGAAGCCCGTTCCTGGGCCTGGCACTGCTTGCCGGCCTGGCGGTCGCTGCCGCGCTCCTGCTTATGAACGGGTTCAGCACGCAGTTTCTCGGGCAGCGACTCGAGTTCGACCCGGAACTCCAGCGACTCATCTTCGCGGGCAAGGTGCTCTTCCTGGATGTGCCACCGATGGCAGAACTCTGGGAAAACCAGTACCGGGCATTCCTGACAAATCAGAGTTTCAGCCTGAGTACTGCCATCGTCCTCCTGGCGTTCGCTACCGTGCTTACACACCGTGGCGAGCAGCCGGGGACGCCGGGGCTGGCGCTGTTGCTGCTGACCTTCACCTTCTGTGTCCTGACCCTCGTCGCGGTACAGTTTTCCGACTACGGCTTCCAGTATGCAAGGCCCGACTCCGACACCGGTCTCAGCCGCTTCTCCGTCCCGGCGTTTGTGCTCGTCCCCGCAATGACGGCGTACCTTCTGGCGGTTCTTGATGGGCGGTGGAGAAAGTCGCTGGCACCCGCCGGACAGGCCCTGGCGAGTGCCAGTCCACTCTCAACTGCCGCGAGTACCAAGCCGCGCGAGGGCGAAAGTTAGCACGACGACCGCGCCCGGGAGGGCAACGAGCCCCTGAAACAGCATCGGCAGGATGAGGAAGACCCGTACCCCGACGTCCGGGTCGAGGAACAGGGCGTAGGCGCAGCAGAGCGAGACGATGAAAAGGACGCCCGCTGAATAGCCATACAGGTAGCGCTGCCTGCCAAGCAGAAGCAGCACATTGACCAGGAGAAAGATCAGCGACTCGATAAAGAACGCCGAGAAGACAAGGGCGAGGTCTGCTGCAGGCGGCAGCGACACGTCCGACCCCAGTAACGACAGCGCCGGGCCCGCCACTCCGAGGGCAAGCCCGAAAAGCAGCAGGAATACGCCTGCAGCAAAGGCGAGCGATTTGCCGAGATGGCTCGCTACCCGGTGAAGCGAGCGGCTGCTGACCGCCGTGACCAACTGCCCCAACCAGACCTGCGCGGGGATTACGGAGACTGCATATACGATTGCCACCAGCTGCAATGCGAGGCCGTAGCTGTCGAGCTGGAAGTTATGCGGCAGCAGGGGTAGCAAGAGAAAGGCGCCGCGATAGACGAGGAAATTGGAGAGCGTATAGAGCGAGAATCCAAGGCCCTGCCATTCCGGGCGATGTGAATGTGCCGGCCGGTCGGACGTATCATGCTTCCCGCGAGCGACCGCAAGCTGGCGTCGCGCATTTCGTGCGTGCATCAGCACGGATACGACAACACTCAGAAAGAAGCTTAGTGCAAGGCCAAGAATCGACAGACCGAGGGAGAGAAACAGGAAGCCGAGAGCAAGATTGAGAAGACGGGTGCAGGAGTTCACCATGTTGAACGTGTGGGTAGCTTCCATCGCGAGAAGCACCACGTTGTTGTGGCCGAACCAGTAGTTGATGGCATAGGCGGAAACGAAGAGCGCCCACGCAAGCTCCCAGTGCGGCGGGAGCGCCATGTTCGCCCAGAGGGAGAAATAGAAGAGGCCTACACCGCCCAGGCAGACAAGCACTGAAGCGGAAAAGCGATGGAAGGTGCTCCGGACCCGCGCGAGCTCCCGCTGCGTCGCCTCGACATCTTCACCATGCCACTGCCAGGCGACGCGCCGTGTGGCGATCACCAGCAGGCCCTGCTCCAGTTGTATCGTCAATGCGCCAAGAGTGGCGATGACTATCCATGCGACAAACTCGTCGCTGGAAAGGTAATGTAGCAGCAGCGGAACGTTAGCAACGCCGACGAACAGCGATACGCACTGAAAGATCATGGCGGCGACAAGCGGTCTCTTGAGCATCGGGAGAAGCCGCTGCCGCAGCTCTAGAAAACGTCCCTGGCCAGGGCGTAAGTCTCTTCAAGGCCACGCCGAAGCTCGATAGAGGGACGCCAGCCCATCGAGAACAGGTGGCTCGTATCGAGCAGTTTTCGCGGAGTTCCGTCGGGCTTCGAAGTATCGAAGACCAGCTCTCCGTCGAAGCCGACCACCTGGCTAATGACCTCTGCCAGTTCGGCAATCGACAGCTCCTCGCCGGAGCCCACGTTGATGTGTTCCAGGCCGCTATAACGTTCCGCGAGGAAGAGAATCGCTCGGGCCAGGTCATCGACGTGAAGGAATTCGCGACGGGCCTGCCCGCTACCCCAGACACTCAGGCAGCTCGCTCCTGCCTGCTTTGCTTCGTGAGCTTTACGGAGCAGCGCCGGAATGACGTGGGATTGCTCCGGGGAGTAGTTGTCTCCCGGTCCGTACAGGTTCGTGGGCATGAGGGAAATGAAGTCCTTCCCGTACTGCCTACGATAGGCCTCACACAGCTTCAGCCCGGAGATCTTTGCGACCGCGTACCATTGATTGGTCTCCTCCAGAGCGCCGGTGAGGAGCGCACTCTCAGGAATAGGCTGCGGTGCGAACTTTGGATAAATACACGAAGAGCCGAGGAGAACCAGCTTGCTGACACCTTGTTCCGCCGCAGCTCTGATCACGTTGCTCTGGATCATGAGGTTGTCGTAGAGGAACTCGACGGGATGGCGGTCGTTGGCGTGGATGCCACCTACGGTCGCCGCGGCGAGAATAACCAGATCAGGCCGAGTGGCAGCCACGAAATCCTCCACCTCGCGCTGCCTCGCCAGGTCCAGTTCCGAGTGTGTGGCAGTAATCACCGCCGCAGGGCTTGCAGTACTCTCGAGCAGGCGGACCACGGCAGAACCGACCATTCCGCGATGTCCCGCGATCCAGATCCGCTTCCCGTCTAGGCGGAAAGCCTCCTGCGATTGTGGCGTATTCATGGATAGCACTACGACTCAGGCCTGCAATTCAATGAGTTCATCCTGCACCCTGTATGTCCTGATCCGGTAGAAAAACACGCTGAACAGCTTGGGTACGGTTTTCAAAAGCAACGCAAGAGCAGCTTGCGGAAGCGAAACGTAGGCGCGGTAAATCCTGAACACCTCCCTGTTGTGAGCGATAACGCTCGCCAGCGAGGCGTTCGAAAAGCCGCCCAGTTGCATAAGCGTCACTGTCCTTTGATCGACGCTGACAGAGGGCTTTCTGCGGAAGATACGCAGAAAGTAATCAATATCCGCCACCGGGCACTCGACCGCGAACCGTTCACTGCGAAGCAGAGTCGCCCTGCCAAAAGTCGAGAAGTGCGGATTGTGAAGCCCCAGATAGGCCGCCCGCACCGGGAACCGGGAGAGCCACAGGGCACGGCTGACCCGGTTCCCGCGAAGCATCATCGTCCCTCCGATGAAAAGATCCACCTGGGCGAGGGCATCGATTACCTCGGAGCTTTTCACTTCCGGAGTAAAGATATCGTCACTGCCAATCCAGCCAATGAATTCACCCTCCGCTCTTTCGAGACCCTTGTTCAGCGCATCGAAGATGCCTCTGTCGGGCTCTGAGATGAGGATGTCGTCCTCATGCAGCAAGGCCCCGACAGCTTCCAGGAGGGCAGTACCGGAGCCGCCGTCAACGACGACTATCTGCACCTGTCCGCAATCATCGAACCTTCGCACGGACGCAATCGCGTTCGTGATTCGGGGATCGTTGAAGCTGGGAATGATGATACTCAGCAAAACCGATTCCCGTTCCACCCGTCAGCGGCCACGATCTTCGGCGATGCGGTCGATAAGCTGGAAGACACCCTCTTCGAGGGAGATCGATTCACGCCAGCCGAGCTCACGCATCGCGCGCTCGGCGTTTGCGTGGCGGCCGATATCCCCCGTGGGCTTGCTGGTATCAAACGCCAGCTCGGATACGGCGATTGCAGGGTGTGAGCAGATGATCTCGGCTACCTCCTTGATAGACGTGCACTTGCCGGGTCCAATCATGATGTTGGTTTCGTCTCCGCTATAGCTCAGCGACTTCTCGACGGCCTGCACGACATCCGACACATGAACGAAGGCACGGCCCTGCTCGCCATTGCCCCAGACCTCAAGCGGGCCACCGCGGCATTCCATTGCGCGGCTTATCAGGGCTGGAATGACCTGGGCGGTTTCATCCGCATAGACGCAGGGCCAACCATAGACATTGTGAAGATCGAGAACCATGAGCCGCGTTGGCGTCCCCTTCACGGCCAGCTGAAACTCGATGTCGCCGACCAGCTTGCTCCAGCCATAGCCGGACTCGGGTTGCGCCGGATACTTGTCGCTTTCCATGAGGACCGAGTGTTCACGCGACCTCTGCTTCTCCATGGGATAGGAGCATGCGGTACCCAGGTAGATCAGCTGGCGGGGTTTCGATACCTGGACCAGCTGTGCGATCTGTGTGTTTATCAGTAAATTCCTGTGGAAGACGAGCCACTCGTTCTGGAATACAAAGCCGATGCCCGCGACGATATCGGCGGTATGCACGATCACGGAATCTGAGTCGACATCCCGGTGCCACTGACTGTCGGACGCGACATCGGCATGGCGAAAGGTGAAATTCTCCTTCGGGCGGAAAGCGGCCATATTCTGCGGGGAGCCACGCCAGAGATTGTCGACGCCCACGACCTGATGCCCCCCATTTACGAGGGCTGCGCAAATGTTGCTGCCGATCATCCCCGCGCAACCGGTGACGTAGATCCTTTCACTCATCCTGCTATTACCTTTACAGCACTCTGCTGATGTTGAAACACGAAGTTGTTCACGTAACCAGCGCCTCGAAGGGATTCGCCCCTGGCGAAGCGCTCTGCTTCAGGCTGCTCCGCTACACGTTCGGGACCCGCGGGGCGGTAGGCGCCATCGGCGAAGGCCTTGCAGCGGTAGCCAAGGCCGCACAGCACATCGAAGAAGTCGCGATAGGCCGGGTTGTGACGCCGCTCAATCTCGGCAATGATGATCGGGAAGTCCCGCGAGACGACCGCTTCGGCGCCTTCAAGGACACTGTTCTCGAAGCCCTCCACATCGATCTTGAGCAGATCCAGGCGTCGCCCTGGACCCAGGCGGTCCTGAAGGAAGACGTCCAACGCGTATACCGGCACAACCTCCGAGACCGTTCCGGCGGTTCGAATGACCGGGTTGTCCTCGGAAAGGGTGGCCATGTGCCGCGCCTCATTGGAGTCACCGGGCGTGTGCAGCCGGGCCGTGCCGGTTTCCGCGCCAAGTGCCGCGCGCACGATCTCAACGTGGGACCACCGGGCCGCGGCCTCGAGGTGGGCGAAGTGCTTGGCCCCCGGCTCGAAGGCGAATACCGTTCTGGCCTTCCGGTTCAGAACCCACGCATAGGAACCGAGGGCAGCGCCCACGTCAACCGCCACATCCAGCTGCCGCCCCGGCATTGCTTCCAGCAAGCGCAGTTCCCGCTCGGGATAGTGAACGCGCGACCACACAATACGCCGGAAAAGGCCATCCAGCATCGGGGACCGTTCGAGAACCCGTCGTGCAACGGCACGCATCAGTGCAGCATTCCTTGCGCGGCCTGCACCCGGGGCTGGCCGCCGAGCAGCCGCCGCAACTGCTCCGCCAACCTGGTCTCTCCAAGGCTGGATCGGGCGATGCGCCTACGGCGTTCCTCCCGCGGCAGGACGGGCCGGCTTGACCAGTCAGTCAGGGCGTCTCCTATTTCGTCAGAGGATTCCACGCAAGTCAGCATGTCGGGACCCAGTTCCTCACTGAGAGCCTGGAACGTAGCACGAGAGGTAGCAATGACGAACAAGCCGGCCGCAATCGCATCCAGGACTGCTGCCGACATAGATAAGTCGTAACCACGAGTGTAGGGGAAAACGGCTACGTCGCAGTCGGTTAGCGCAGCGGGGAAATCCTCGGGGGAGGCCAGTCGACGCTGCTCCCCCGTAGAAAGGTTCTCAAAGCTGCCGCCGCCAATGGCAACCCACTCGAATCCGGGCAGGCGGGCCGCAAGGCGGCAGAACTCCTCGTAACCCTTGAAGCGGGTCCGCTGTCCCACGAAACAAACCTTGGGCCGGGCGCGCGTTGCCGCCCCCGGGTAAACCTCCTCTGGCAGCGACGCAGGCAGGCTCAAGGCCGAGAGCTTCTCCGGGGCCAGGCGGTCATGGCCCAGGGCCAGCAGGCGGTCGCGCAGCTGATCGGCGATGACCACGAGGCCCAGGGAACTGTTTCGAGTACGTATCGACCACCATTTTCTGCACCAGTAACCATACCCGGTGATGCCCGGACTGATTGAACGATCGGCGAGCGCTTCCAGCTCGCTGTGCAGCACCACGTGGACGTTGGCGGGCTTCCAGACCCTGCAGAGCATCTCCAGCAGGTAGAGCGAGGGAGAAAACAGGCAGGTGACCAGCAAAACATCCTCTCGGCGCTTCGAGAAAATGGTCCAAACGGTAACGAGAAACTCGAGGGGGACCTTCGCCAGGAAAAGGCGCCGGTCAGGGTCGATGACCGGCACGGCGTGATGAGCAACCCGGCCCCGGAGGCCGGTGCTCAGGTTGTTCCACAGGGATGCACAACTGAACAGCTCGACTCTGCCGGCGGCTACTTTCTGCGCAGCCTGCAGGTACGCCTCGATCAGCGTTATGTGCTGCGTACCCACCTTGCTGGGCTCGAGGAAGAGCAGCCGCCGGCTCATGGAGCGGTTCGAACCTCGAGGACCGGCAGGGGAAAAACAAGAGAAACCCGGTCATAGCGCGGCTCGCCTTCGAAGAAAGACCTGAAATGCCAGGGAAGTACCAACGCATAATCCGGGTTACTGGCGAGGAGTTCACGCTCGTCCACGATCGGTATGTGCGTGCCCGGCGTGACAGAGCCGAACTTGTCCGGGTTGACTTCACCGATTGCCTCGATGAGTTCCGTGCCTATCCCGCAGTACTGAAGGATGACATTGCCCTTGGTAGACGCTCCGAGACCAATCACGCGCTTGCCCTCGGCCCGCGCCCGCTCCAGGAAGTCCAGAAGGGCTCCGCGAGACGCGACGACCCGCTCCCGGAAGGCATGGTAGGTTGCCTCCCTGTCCAGCCCCATGGCTGCCTCTTCCGTCAGCATGGCCTGCACGGAGTCCGCCACGGGGAGGCTACCACCCTCCTTCTGTACAGTGACGGAAAAGCTCCCCCCGTTCACCGTATTGCATTCAACATCGACGAGCTGCAACCCGCAGCGCCGCAGGATCCAGTCGATCTGCGTGAGCGCATAGTACTCAAGGTGTTCATGGCAAACGGTGTCATAGGAATTGGTCTCGAGCATCCTGGGCATGTAACTCTGCTCCAGCACCCAGATACCATCGTCAGCGAGGACTTCGGCAATTTCGCGGACGAAGGCCTGTGGATCCTCGAGGTCGTAGAACATCGAGAAAGACGTAATGACCTTGGCTTTCCTGCCAGCAAACCGTTCCAGGAAGCCGTCGCTGCTGAAGAAATCCGCCACGGCGACAACGCCCGGCGGATAGAAGCCGGCGAACTTGTTCGCCGTCGGGTCAAAGCCTACCAGAGTGAGGTCGCGATCCTGGTAGAGCGACAGGGTGGTGCCGTCGTTTGATCCGATATCGAGCACAAGGTCTCCGGACCTGAGCAGGCCGTAACTTTCTACCCTGCGCACCTTCTCCCGCAGATGGGAAACCATGGAGGGGTTGAGCCCCGAGCGATAGCCGTAGTTCTCGCCGTACATCTCCTCGGGCGAGAAAGAGTGCCGAAGCTGCACCAGGCCGCAGGCTTCCACACCGCTGCACATGACCAGTTCCAGCGGCCCCACACTCACAGCTTCTTCGACAGAGCCGGGGAAGACCCCGGTCAGTGCCTGCTCACCCACATGCAGGATGCTTACCAGGTCCCTGTTGCCGCATACCCTGCAGGCCGAAATCTTCCTGTACATATCACTCTCTCGTAAGGAGGGGGGCAGTGCGCCTGCCTCAACCTTCAGTTCCGGCGCCGGAAAACCTGGCCGCACGCGGCTGGCCGGACAGGTGTTCCAGTTCAGCACGGACCATTTCCTCGATAATCTCTCTGAGGGGTTTGCCCGGGCGCCACCCGAGACGCCTGCCGATCAGGGAAGGGTCCCCGAAGTGGGGCGCACGCTCTGCCTTTCTTGCGCTCGCGCGGTCGACCACTACATAAGCGCGGTAGTCCAGCCCAACGGCAGTGAACGCGAAGTCCAGCACGTCGGTCAACGGGTGCAGGGCTCCGGTTGCTATAACGAAGTCTTCGGGTTCTGAAGCGCAGGCCATCCGGTACATCGCATCGACATATTCCGGCGCGTAGCCCCAGTCCCGCTGAGCCTCAAGATTTCCCAGTAGCAGTTTATCCTGCAGTCCATGGCGAATCCGAGCCGCGGCAACGGCGATCTTTCGCGTGACAAATGCCTCCGGCCTCCTCGTGCTCTCGTGGTTGAAAAGGATTGCCGAGGAAGCGTGCAAGCCCTGTGTCTGACGGTAAATCCCGATCATGTTATGCACGTAGAGCTTTGCTGAGCCATAGGGGCTACGGGGGCGAAAACAGGCACTTTCGTCCTGGCGGGTATTGCCGTTGTCACCGAACATCTCCGCGCTGGATGCCTGTACAAAGCTGGCACCACGACATGCCGGGGATGCAAGCATCGTGTGCAGGATCTCCATTGGGAAACATGCATTAACGCGATAGATTTCCTCGGGATTGTCGTACATGCCCGACCCAGTGGAACGGGCCGCGAAGTTGAAAATGAAATCCGGAGCAACGCTCTCCAGGAGGGAACTGCAGGCACCCGGCTGAAGAAAGTCGAAATCGACAAACTCCAGCGCGGCCGCCAGCGCGCCGCAGCTCTCCCGCGCCGTATCAGCGCATCGCACCGGCGCTATCACTTTCACGCCTTCGGCAACGAGACGCTCGGCCATGAAGTAACCATCCTGGCCGGAAACTCCTGTCACGAGGGCCCGCCTGGTCATGACCTCCTGCTTCCCAGCGCATAGATCATCAGGAATACACTGGAGATTCCCAACTGTGTGAGCATAGCGAAAGCGACCACGATAACTCGCAGCAGCGGCATCGGGCCACCGATCCTGTAACTGGCTCCCAGCAGGGAGACCAGAATGAGCAGCCCAAAGATGCCGCCGAGAAAGATCATCTCACCCGCGCTCGTCAGGATGAAATCGGAGTTCGAGGGATAGAAGAGCGCCCCGGAGGCCGCCCAGGCATTGTATGCCTCCTGGAAGCTGCTTTGATCCGTCATGAGGAGAGCCTGGGGAAGGCCAAACCACAGTGTGAAAAACAGGTGGCCAAGACGCTGATTTATACTGAAATCAGAGAGGAGAAACTGTCCGTTACCCAGGTTGCCCAGAACTGCCTGGAGCCTACCCAGGAGAGGAAGTTCGGTACTTGTTATCAGCAGTAGCGCGATGGCGAACAGCCCAAGACCTGCCAGCAGGCGTCCCCTCCAGCCAAAAGCAAACAGCAGGAATCCAGCCATCATGCCGGCAAGTACGGACCCGCTCAGAATCACGTTCGCAAAGGCCATCAGTGTATAGACCGGGCTTACCGGTTGCCTGGACAAGAGCAAGAAGTGCAGCGCTAGCACGGAAATCAATCCGTAGAGAGACGGCTCGGGAGCCAGGCTGGGTACTCCACTGCGGCCGGGCACGTAGCGGCCCGGGATATCTACCTCCAGACCCAGAAGCACGAGCAGGGACTGGCTGGCCCCCACGATGAACCACAAAAAGATCAGGAGTTTCATTCCTCTTGCAAGCAGGTCCTCTTGAAGCCGGGGCACAACTATCCACAGGACCGTGAATGCCAGCAGCTTGTAGGAAAACCTGAGGAGCCCTTCGCTGAAGCCGAGGCGATAAAGGCTGCTGCAGAATGCCCCGGCGGCAAGCAGAAGCAGCGCGATATCGCCCTGCGTCAGTTGCCTGCTCTGCCGGCTCATGGCGAGAACGAGAAGGCTGGTGAGTAGAGGCCAGAGCTGGGTATCGGTGGGAAAAAGTTTCGGGTAATAGGCGAAGGGCAGAGCCGCGATAAACAACACCGCGAAAGGTGCAGAGAAAGAACGCGGATAGGCGATTACCAGCGCCAAAGCAGCTACCGCCTGCTAGGACAGGAGCGCGGCGCGGACCTGATCGCGCTCCCGGATGACTTCAAGCATGTCATCTTCGACCATCTCTCGTACCATTTCGTCGAGCGAGGTTGTTGCAGACCAGTTCAGTTTTTCCCGAGCCTTGGTAGCGTCACCGAGCAGCAGGTCTACCTCTGTGGGGCGGAAGAACCGCGGGTCCACCTTGACGATGACCTCGCCGGTGGCCGCATTGAGGCCACGCTCCTCGACGCCAGAGCCCACCCAGTCGATCGTGATACCGGCGCAGCCAAACGCCTTTTCAACAAAACTTCGCACCGTGTGTGTCTCTTCCGTGGCCAGCACAAAATCGTCGGGCTCATCGTGCTGCAGAATGCGCCACATCCCGTCAACGTAATCCCGAGCGTGCCCCCAGTCGCGACTCGCGTCGAGGTTTCCTAGGGCGACATCCTGCTGCAGACCCTGAGAGATCGCTGCCGCGGCACGCGTTATCTTTCGCGTGACGAAAGTCTCGCCGCGCAGGGGGCTCTCGTGGTTGAAGAGGATTCCGTTTGCAGCAAAGAGCCCGTAGGCTTCGCGGTAATTCACGACAATCCAGTAGGCATAGAGCTTTGCTGCCGCGTAAGGTGATCGCGGGTAGAATGGTGTTTCCTCATTCTGCGGCGTTTCCCGGACCTTGCCGTACAATTCGGACGTCGACGCCTGGTAAAGCCTTGTTTTACTGCCGAGGCCCAGGATCCTGATCGCCTCCAGGATTCGCAACGCACCGACAGCATCGGCGTTAGCCGTGTACTCGGGCGTCTCGAAGCTGACCTTGACGTGCGACTGGGCGGCGAGATTGTAGATCTCATCAGGCTGGACGTCCTGCACGATACGGATGATGTTCGTCGAGTCGGTCACATCCCCGTAATGCAGGTGAAAAGGGAGGCCCTCGGTCTCAGCGCGAAGAATCAGGGCGTCGAGGCGGGCTGTGTTGAAGGAAGAAGACCGCCTCTTCACACCGTGGACTTCGTAACCACGATCGAGGAGGAAGCGGGAGAGATATGCCCCGTCTTGTCCTGTCACACCGGTAATCAGGGCGACTGGTGGTGGCATCTTCAATATCTCCCGGGAAACGTACATGAGGCCAAAGAATCCGCCTTACACTACTTGTTCGGCAAGCATGTGAGGCCGGAAGACGCCCGACAAAGCGCCGAGTATGAAGGAGAATGCACCTCCCGGAAACCCCGGGCCAACAGCACCGACGGCCTGCCGGTTCCGGCGCTGGCGCAGGTTTTCCTGCGAACTATCTGAACCCGATGGTCACGGCGGGAATATGCACGATCACAGGTTGTTCAGCTGTTCAGGCTGGCCTACCGATAACCTCGTCGCTATGCTGTTGCGGCCAAGGCTCACGAACACAGGCGAATGTCATCCCTACTGCTTCAGTCCGTTGTAGCATTCCTGTCTACGCTGGTGTTCCTCCGCATCCTCGCAGGGCTGGCTCCACGCATCGGCCTGGTTGATGCGCCCAATCAGCGCAAGGTACACGAAGGCGAGATTCCGCTGGTCGGCGGAGTCGCAATATATCTCGCGCTCCTCCTGGGTGCGGCGCTTTGGGGCGATGAAGGCATCAACAGCCTGTCCGCGCACGGGCAACCCATCGGATTATTTCTGCTGGCAGGCGGTATCCTGGTGTTGGTGGGGGTGATCGACGACATCAGGAGTATCAGTGTCTTTGCGCGAATCCTGACGGAGGTGTGCGTGGCACTGCTGATCATCGAGGGCCTTGATCTCCGTGCCAACAACCTGGGAGACCTGATCGGCACCGGGCCCGTGGACCTCAGGGGGTGGGTCGCCTACCCATTCACCGTGGTTTGCGTGTTCGGCATCATCAATGCCTACAACATGCTCGACGGCATGGACGGCGTGCTGGGCATCATCGGCCTGATAACCCTGTTCGGCTTTCACCTGTTCACGAATACGACTCCCGGCTTTATCACCGTGTTCATAAGCATGTCACTCCTGGCGTTCCTTGTCTCCAACCTGGGGCTGTGGCCCGCCATTCCAAAGACCTTCCTCGGGGACTCCGGCAGCAAGCTCATGGGGCTCATCGTGGTGTCCCTTATTCTGTCCGTCGCCGATGCGCAGGTCGCAGGGCTCAAGTACATCGAGCCCGTCACCGCCCTGTATCTCGTCGGCCTGCCACTCTATGACATGACCTTCACTACGCTGCGACGCGTGTTTCGCGGCCACTCGCCCATCAGGCCCGACCGCTCCCATATCCACCACCTGATGCAGGACCTGGGCCTCAGCGATCGCCGCGGCCTCCTTGTGATCAGCACGCTCGGACTCACCTCGCCGTTCCTCGGCCTGATGCTGGCTCGCTCCGGGGCCAGCACTCCGTACCAGTTTTTCATCTTCGTGGGGCTTTTCTTGCTCTACTGTGTATTGATGCACCAGGCCTGGGTAGTGGCCGAGCGCCGCCTGCATGTCGGCGGCACACACCAGCGTGCTACGCTCTGACGAACGCCGGCCATAGCCTTAGATGATGGATAACTCCCCAGCCCGCGCCGCAGCACCCTCTACGCCCCGCTCACACCAGCTCTCAGAGAGCTACGGCGAGATCGACCTGGTTGAGCTGGGCGAGGGGCTCTGGAAGCAACGAGTGCTGATCCTCGGCATCACAGCTGCAACCATGTTCCTCGGCCTGGTATACGTCTTCGCTGCGAGCCCCGAGTATCTTGCGGAGGCGCGCTTGCGCCCGCCGACCTCGGCAGACCTGGAACTGCTGAGCGCACGATCCGCGCCCTTCCTCGCCACGGAAGGTACCGCACCGGCCGAGGCCCACGTGCTTTACCAGGCCGAGCCCGCCCGGATCTTCAACGAGATCGTTGCCACGGCGCAGTCCGCGGCCGCGCGGCGGAAAGCGTTCGAGGCGCTGGCTCCAGGCTTCCTGGAGACTTCCATATCCGCCGAGGAGCGCGCGCGTGCGCTGTCGCGTTTCCTCGCCGCCTATGCGGTCTCCCAGCAGGGCGACGTGCAGGGGGCAGCGGGGGCAGGAGTGACGCTCCAGGTTGCCTTCCGAGACCCTGACCCCGCCTTTGCTGCCGCAGCCGCCAATACGCTCCTGCAGGTGACCAACGATGTCGTCTCTCTCGATGTCGTGGACGAGTACCGCACGGCAATGAAGTCCCGCATCAAGTCGCTCCAGGCAGAGCTCGACCGGCGAATCAACGCCGTGCGGATTTCTACCGAGCGCACCATCACGCGGCTGCTGGAGGATGACTCGGTGAAACGCGCACAGCTCCAGGACGAGCTGACTGCAGAACTGCGCAAGACAGCGCAGGAGCGCGCCGACCGCATCACCGCGCTCCGTTCTGCGCTGGCTAGCGCACGATCTCTTGGCATTGAACAGCCGACCAGCCTGGAAACTCTGGCCGCCCGTTCGCTTCCCGGCGAAACCAGCTTCATTAACCTCGAAGACCGGAACGAGGACCTGCTGTTCCTCCGCGGGACCGTGATGCTTGAAGCCGAACTGACGGAGCTCGAAGCGCGAGAGGACGACAGGCCCTACACTGCCCGCGCCCGGGAAATCGAGAAACAACTGCAACTGCTGGAGAACAACCGGACCGTCGAATACCTGCGAAAAAGGACTGACTTCGCCGCCTACGCACCACAGGCCGCCGAGATCGAGGCCGAGATCGAGAAACTGGAGAGTTTCCTCGAACGGGACTTCAGCGGGCTGCGCATTGCCCGGGTCGACCAGATTGCCTCACCACCGAGCCAGCCCGTGGCGCCGCGGAAGCGAATCATCCTGGCGGTAGCGGTACTCCTCGGCCTGATGCTCGGAGTGTTCGTGGCACTCGTCCGCAACGCCGTGCTCAATCGACGGGAGTCGGGGCCCGACTAACGTTTTCCCGCATGTGTAACCGCAAGAACATCGATCCGCCACTCGGTTGCCCCCCGGATCGCGCAAAATGATCGGACTCCAGAAGCTCGTCATGCCCCTCGGCTTCGTTCTCGCAACGGGTCTTGCGGCAATCCCCGCAATTGCCGGAGACAAAGCGTACACCCTGAACGGATCGGACCTGGTTCCGATGCCCGGCGCAGCCGTATCACGGGATCGAGGCACCATGATCATACACGGCTGGACCGGCGGGCAGGCAGTCGTCCATCGACCGGTACACCTCGACGCCGCCGACTACGCCTACGCAACCATTTCCCTCGAGGGCCTCGCACCGGCCCAGCAGGCGCGCCTGGCCTGGAAGGCGCAGGAGGACGGTGTCACGACGCCGGTGACAGCCCGCCTGCCCTGGACGGGCAGAGGCGAGGTCACCATTGCCCTGCCGGCGGCCTGGCGCGGCAGCATCAGCGAGATCGGGCTGCTGGTCGCCGGCGAGCCGGGAATGCCGCTGCGGGTACGGCACCTGACGCTGCACGAAACCTCGATCAGCACCTGGCTGCGAACCCGCCGGGATGACTGGCTCCACTTCAGCCCGTGGCAGCTCGTCGACATCAACTTTCTTCGCGCCCACGGCTTCGGCACCGCACCGAGGCTCGTGCCCGCAGTGCTTGCGGTCTGCGCCCTTTTTGCGGTGCTCGCCCTGGCCGCCGGGCGGGGCCCGAGACGTCGGCGGGCACCGCTGGCGCTGGCCCTCGTCTTCGCTGCCGGCTGGCTCCTGCTGGACGCCGCCTGGCAGCGCAAGCTGCTGCTCCAGCTTGGGGTGACCCGTGACACCTTCGGCGGCGTTCCCGCGGCCGAAAGGCCCGGGCGGGATATCGACGCCCACCTGTTCGCGCTGGCGCAGCGGCTGGCCCCGCAGCTGCCGCCGGACCCCTCGCGGCGGGTGTTCCTGCTGTACGCGGCGAAGGGTCACCAGTACGACCGGCTGAAGCTGCAGTACCACCTGCTGCCGCGCAACGTGTTCAACTTTGGCAGCTCGCTACCGGAGCCAGGGACGTTCCGGGCCGGCGATCACGTACTCCTGCTCGGCAGCATCCCCTCAGTCGCGTTCGACGCGACTTCGGGTCTCCTGCGCGACGATGACCGGGCGCTCGCGGCCTCGCCGGTGGACGTGACCGACGCGGCGGCCCTCTACCGTCTGGAAGCCGAGGCGCCGGCGCCCTGATGGCCTCGGCGATCTACCTTGTCGCGTCACTCCTGCCCTGGCTCGCGGGCACCGGGCTCGCCTGGCTCTGCCTGCCGCGCGGCAGGCCCGGCACGCTGGCACTGGCGCTGGGCTACGGCTACCTCCTGGGCATGCTGCTGGTGATGGGCCTTCTTCTCGCGTTCGACTGCCTGGGGCTTGAGCTCGCCGCGCTGCCGCTCGTTGCGACCCTGGCGCCACTGGCAGCCGGGATCGCCTTCGCCGCTTACCGCCGCCACGGCGAGGGGCCCGGGCGGGCCGCACCGGCCGCGGCCAGTTTCGCGGCCCGAGCGCTGACCGCACTCCTGCTCATCCTGGTCCTGGTCCGGCTCGGCCTGACCACCCTTGGTGCCTTTGCGGCCATCCCGGCGGCCGACGTGGCCGGACGGTTCGGCGCCGAGGGGCTGGTCGCCCA
>CAJWWA010000023.1 GCA_913048495.1 uncultured Halieaceae bacterium | reverse complement strand
ACACGCGCACCTCCCACGTTTCCTCCAAGACCGCCTTTGCCGGTTTCACGGTGCGCGGCCGCGGCCCGCGCAACAACCTGATCTTTGTCGATGACTTCCCTCTCGACAAGGTCGTGCACTTTGACCAGACCATCGGCGAGGAGGACGACATCGCCGGTGGCGGCCGCTTCTCCATCTTCGCCCCCAACTCCGTGGCCGGCGCGGAGTTCTCCCCCGGCGGCTGGGGCGCGGCCTACGGCGGCCGCGCCGGGTCGCTCCTGCGCCTGGAGCTGGCGGAGGGGGGTCTGACCCCGGTCACCAGCCTGCGCCTGGACATCGCCGGTGCGGAGTTCACCTACGACGGCCCCTCGGGTATCGACGACGACACCTCGGTGTTCTTCACCGCCCGCCGCTTCGACTTCGGCAATGTCTTCGAGCTCATCGGCGAGGAAGACATCGGTACCCCGAAGGTCACCGACATCATCCTGAAGACGACCACGCAGCTCACCGATCGCGACGAGCTGCAGTTCCTCGTCATCCATGCGCCGGAGGACTACACCCGCGACCTCGGCAACGTCGCCGAGGACGAGGACTTCGACGACACCTCGCTGATCCGCGCCGAGCAGGACCTGTCGCTCTTCGGTGTGACCTGGCGGCGGCTCCTCGGTGACAGCGGCGAGTGGACCAACCGGCTCTACCTGCGCACGAGCGACAAGGAATCGACCCAGGGCGAAGCCTTCCCGGACCTCCCGCCCACCGGTGACGACCCGGGGGTGTTCCCTGCACGGGAAGACATCTTCTCCATCTTCGAAAAGGAAGAGGAGATCGGCTGGCGCAGCGACTTCACCACCTTCAACCGCTTCGGCGAGTTCTCTACGGGCCTGCGCGTGGTGCACCAGGATGCGGACTTCGAGACGCAGCTGGACGGCCCCTGGGTCCGCTACGTCTATGAGAGCGACGACCCGCGCCCGCCCGGGCAGCAGTTCATCGTCTGGCAGCCCGAGTTCATCGAGTCGAGCTTTGCGGAGAGCGGCACCAACCTCTCGGCCTATGTGGAGCAGGTGTTCGAGGTGGGCGCCTTCGAGTTCCGCCCGGGCCTGCGCGTGGACCGCGACGACTTCTCGGAAGAGACCTACACCGCCCCGCGCTTCTCCGTGGGCTACAACGCGACGCCGGACCTGCGCTTCTCCCTGACCAGCGGTCTCTTCTATGAATCCCCGCGCTTCCTCACCCGGGCGGCAGACCCGGTGAACTTCGACCTCGCCAACGAGGAGATCGCCCACGTCAGCCTGGGCTTCGATTACGCGATCAACGACAGCTGGAACGTACTGGTCGAAGCCTACTACCAGGAGCTCGACGACCTGGTGGTGGACCAGAGTCGCGCCACCGGCGTGGCCCTGAACGCGGGGGAGGGCAGTAACCGGGGTGTGGACCTGGTGCTGCAGCGCGCCTTCGGCAATGGCTGGTCCGCCGATTTCACCTACAGCTGGAACGACGCCAGCCAGGACGACAACGACGGCCGCGGCAGCTACACGCCGGACTTCAGCCGTGAGCACTTCGCCACCCTGGGCGCGCGCTGGGAGGTGACGGACCGGCTGCAGCTGGCCGCGCGCTGGAAGTGGGGCAGCGGCCGCCCCGGGGACCGCTTCATCATCCACCGCGATGTGCTACCGCCCGAATTCGGCCTCACCCGCGCCTCGAAGGAAATCACCGAGACCAACGCCACCACCCTGGGCGATTACCAGTCCCTTAACGTGCGCGTGGACTACCGGCGCCCCTTCGCTGGCATGGACGTGGTGCTCTTCCTCGACGTGATCAACGTCTACGGCGCGGACCGCGGTGCACCCCTCGAGTTCAACCCGATCAGCGGCGAGCAGATCGACGAAGACGCGAGTCCGTTCCCGCAGTTCGGGCTGATCCTGGAGCGGGCCTGGTAGGCTGCCGGCGTGCCGGGTGTTGGCACGATGCCTGCACTGTTTTCTGCCATGACCCGACCCAAGCTGAAAAGGAGCGACAGCCTGTGCGAGCCCTGACCCTGATCCTTGCTTTCCTCAGTGCCCTTTACGCCACCGCCGAGGACAAACCCATGCCCCCCGATTACGACTACGTCTACCACCTCGTCCAGGCCCGGCTCTGGGAACCGGTCGTCGAGAATGACGGGACCTATTACCCGCCCACCTACGACGCCGATGGCTTCACTCACGCGACGGCCAACCCCGCGGCGCTCATGAACGTCGCCAACCACTTCTATAAGGACGTGGACGGTAAGTGGTACTGCCTGCGCATGACCGAGGAAAGCCTGGCCGCTACCGGCGTGGCGACCATCTGGGAAGGCACGGCACCGGTGGGGGACAAGGAACCCGACTTCGAAGGATCCGACGTCGAACTCTTTCCGCATATCCTCGGCGGCATCAAGCCCGCTGCCGTGCTGGAAGTGCTGCCGGTCCAACGCGGCGAAGACGGCACTTTCCTCGCCGTGCCCGGCGTCACCGACTGATGGTAGATGGCCCGGGAAGGTTCGAGAGCGAGTAAACCCCTAGAGCAGATCGCGCTGTACGCGCCAGTAACGGAATTCACCCGCAAGGTTTTGGTATCGTGACGTCAAGAGCGGATAACTGAACGATAGAGCAGGCGGCCCGAACGCGCGATGAATTTCTGGTGGGTCAATCAGAAACAGACGTACCGCCATGAGGTCCCGGGCGGGTACCTTTGGTCTCCGAAACTTGATCAGGCAGGTAACCACAACCACTCGTACGATCTCATGCGACGGGTCTGCCCCGGAGATCTTGTTTTTTCCTACGCGGGCTCATTGCTCAAGGCGGTGGGCGTTGCGCAGTCTCACTGCTACGAGTATCCGAAGCCGCAAGAGTTCGGTTTGGTTGGTGATTATTGGTCGAACGTCGGTTGGCGTGTGGATGTGCAATTCAAAGAGTTCAGTCAGCCGGTTCGGACCATAGACCACATTGCCAGTCTTAGGCCTCTGCTACCGGAAAAATACTCGCCGATCCAGCCTGTTACAGGCCGTGGTAACCAGGCTTACTTGTTTCAGATTTCTCAACCGCTCGCGGCTCTCGCTCAACTCATTGATCGTTGGGTTCTGGACCTGGTCAATGGCAATTACATTCTCGAAGATCTCAGGGACCGGTCCTCAGAGAATCTCTTTGAGTGGGAGAGGCGTGTCGAAAAAGACATTATCAACAATCCGGCGCTGCCAGAGACGGAAAAAGAGACACTGGTTATGGCACGAAGAGGCCAGGGACTTTACCGATCCAGGCTTATGGAGCTTGAGCGTCAATGCCGAATAACGCACGTTTCAAACAGTAAGCATCTTATTGCCAGCCATACTAAGCCTTGGCGGGATTGTTCAAATGAAGAGCGGCTGGATCCGGAGAATGGATTCATGCTAACGCCAACGGTTGATCACCTCTTCGACAAGGGCTTCATCGGTTTCGAGGATTCGGGGAGGCTGATAATCTCACCTGTTGCTGATGCTGACTCGCTTGAGAAAATGAGCATCCCGATAGAGCGCGTGCATCAGGTTGGTTCGTTTACCACCGGTCAGCAGGTTTATCTGGCATGGCACCGGGAGAATATCTTGCTGAACTAAGCGCTCTTGTCGCTCAGTGACCGCACCGTTTGGTATAGAACATCCGCCCGCTTCGCCAGCGCGCCGGCGCTTGTGAACTCCCGCGGCGAGTGACTCATCCCATCCCGGCTCGGCACAAAAATCATCCCCGTCCGCCACCGCGTCGCCATTTTTTGCGCATCGTGCTCCGCGCCGCTTGGCATAGCCAGGCTGCTGTACCCCGGCCCATCCGCCGCGTTTTGGATCGGTGCCCGGATACCTGGATCTGCCGGGTCGGCAGTGGCCTGGGCGAAGGTGGTTAGAGCGGGGGGTGTGAGCAGCAGTTATATCCTACGAATAGCCTTTTCGAGCACGCGTCACCTTCTGTCTGATTGGATCAGTATTACTGCTGATCGCATCGGATGTTCACTAATCTGGCCGGATAGGGCGATACTCAATGCGTCGCCCAGCAGTAGACTAAGTTTGGTGGACTAGGCTAGTATGCAATCCATGGAAATAGTGAACATGCACGAAGCCAAGACACGCCTGTCCCAATTGGTGGACAAGGTCACGAAGGGCGAGCCTTTTGTTATTGCCAGGGCCGGCAAGCCCGTCGCTCGTGTAACGGCTATTGAAAGTCCCGGGCCGGGGGAGCAGAAGCGGCTCGGTTTTCTGACCGGCGAGTTCACCGTGCCCGACGACTTTGATCGCATGGGCGAGCAAGAGATCGCAGACCTCTTCGGAAGCTGAAGTGGACCTCCTCCTGGATACCCACCTCCTGCTCTGGGCCGCCGCGGAGCCGCACCGCCTGCCGGAGGAGGCTGCGGCTCTCATCAGTGATTCGGGCAACCGCCTCTACTTTAGCGCGGCGAGCCTCTGGGAGATCGTGATCAAGAACGGGTTGAACCGCGATGACTTCTCTGTCGACCCGCATATCCTGCGGCGCGGCCTTATAGAGAATGGCTACCGCGAGCTTGCGATCAGCGTTCCTCACGTGCTCGCGATAGCGCACCTGCCCCCTATCCACCGCGATCCCTTTGATCGCGTTCTCGTTGCGCAAGCAGAATCGGAAGGGCTTCGCCTGCTCACGAGCGATGAGAGGGTGTCAAGTTACCCGGGGCCCATCCGACGGGTTTGATCACTCCTCCGTGGCGTACGCTTCAAACCACGCCACGATATGCCCCACCTTCTCCACCAGCTGGCTCGGCCGCTTCGCGATGTTGTGCGACGCGCCCGGCAGCTCCACCAGCACCGTCGGGATCTTGCGGTATTTCAGAGCGTGGTACAGCTGCTTCGCCTGCGAGGGCGGGGTGCGCAAGTCGTCGAGGCCGACCATCACCAGGGTCGGCGTGCTGACGTTGCCCACGAGCGAGATGGGCGAGAACCTCAGGTAGTCGTCCGGGTTGGTCCACGGCGTGCCCGGGTAGCGCACGTGGAAGTAGTTGAACCAGTTGTCGGCGTTCAGCGTCTTGCTGTACCAGTTCATCACCGGCTTGATGACGGCGGCGGCGCGGAAGCGGTCCGTCTTGCCGATCATCCAGGCCGTCATGATGCCGCCGGCGCTGCCGCCGGTGACGTAGAGCTGCGCCGGATCCACGTAGCCCTCGGCGATCACGGCGTCCACGCCGCTCATGATGTCGTCGTAATCCTCGCCCGGGTAGTTGTGGTAGAGGAGGTTGGCGAACTCCTCGCCGTAGCCGGTGCTGCCCCGGGGGTTCGGGTAGAACACTACGTAGCCAGCGGCGGCGTAGAGCTGGATCTCCGGCGAGAAGCGCTCGCCATAGTTGCTGATGGGGCCGCCGTGGTTTTCCACCAGCAGCGGGTACTGCTTATCCGGGTCGAAGTGCGGCGGCTTGACGATCCAGCCCTGGATCTCGCGCTGGTCATGGGAGCTCTTCCACCAGAATTCCTCCACCGCGCCCAGCGCGCGGTGCGGCAGCAGGTCGCCGTTCAGGTCCGTGAGCAGCGTCAGGTCATCGCCGCGGACCACGGCGAGTTCGCCGGGGTGCTCCGGCCGCGTCAGGTTGTAGGCGACGACACCCGTGCGCGAAATGGAGAAGGAACCGCCGCCGTAGGGGCGGCCGACGGTGGCGCCGCCGAGGTTGTCGGCAACCGGGGTGAAGTCGCCGGCGAGCGTGGTGAAGCCGATTTTCGTGCGGCCGCGGTCGTCGTACTGCACGTAGAGGCCGCTCGCGTCGGCGGCCCAGGCGATGGCGCCGATGGAGCGGTCGAGGCCCGGGAGCAGTTCCACGACGCCGCTGCCGTCCGGGCGGGCCACGCGCAGCCGGGTGACCTGGTAGGCCTGCTCCTTGTCCTCGAAGCCGAGCCATGCGACGTGTCGGCCGTCCGGGGAGGGAGCCGGGTCGGTGTCCGGGCCGGCGGTGCTGGTCAGTGCCGTGGTCCTGCCGGTCGCGACGTCAACGGCGTAGACCTCGCTGTTGCGGTAGTCGTACTCCCAGTCTTCCGCGCGGTTGCCGGTGACGTAGAGCGTGGCGCCATCGGCAGACCAGGCCGGGGCGCGGTGGTGGAAGTCACCGCTGGTGACCTGCCGGGCCGTGCCGCCGTCAGCCGGCACCACGAAAACGTGCGAGAAGCCCGGCTGGATATAGCCGCTGCCGTCGGCCTCGTGGTAGAGCCGGTCGGTGATGCGCGCGGGCTCTGCCCACTCGGCGCCCTCGGGCTTGTCCAGCTCCTGTTCACTGACGACGGGCGGCTCGGCAGCGACCTGCATGGCGAAGGCCAGCCGCCGCCCGTCCGGGCTCCAGCGCAGGTGGTTCGGGCTTGCCGGCAGCTGCGTGATGCGCGCGTCCTGCCCCGTGGCGAGCCAGTGCACGAAGATCTCCGCGCCGTCCGTGTCGCCGGCGCTGCGCACGTAGGCAATGCGGCTGCCGTCCGGCGACCAGCGCGCGCCGCTCTCGTCGCCGTCGAAGCTGGTGAGCTTGTGCTGGCCGCTGCCGTCTGCTGCCGCCAGCCACAGGTTGCCCCGGCGCCGGTCGGTCATCACGTCGAAGCCCATGCGACGGTAGACCACGTGTTCGCCATCCGGAGCGACCTCCGGCTCTGTCGCCCATTCCAGCGCGAACACGTCCATGGGCGCGAACGCCGGCTTCTCCGCCGCCTGCGCGCCCGGTGAGCCGGCAAGCAGGCCGACGATGCCCAGGGCGGCGCTCAGCACGGGGGCAATCAGGTTCGCGGGAAAGGTCGCAGGAAGGCGGCGCAGGGTCATCGGCATCTCTCGGCTCCGGTCACTCGTGGAGGGCCGATGCTAGCACGCCCCGGGGGGCGCTTTGACAGCCCCCCCGGCGCGGCTGTTACGGTGGAAGGCTGATTCACTGTACCAGGAGCACTGATACCATGCCCAAGGTAAAACCTGCCATGACCACTCTACTGCGCGGCGGCGCGTTCGCCGCTGTGCTGGGCGCGTTCGGCGCAGCCGCGGCCCTGGCCCAGCCCCTGATGCAGGGCGGCGCGCCGGGAGCGGCGAGCGGCGGCGACGCGGCCGCACTCATGCAGCGGCTGCAGGAAAAGCGTGATCGCCTCGACGAGCTGAACGAGCAGCTCATGGCCCTGCAGCAGCAGGCCATCGACGCCAACCCCGATCTCGCCAGCGAGCGCGAAGCGCTGCAGGATTACGTGGAAGCGGGCATGAAAGACGCCGGCTACAACGTGGCCGAGGGCCGTGAGCGTGTCGAGGAACTGCAGGCAGAGCTGGAGGACGATTCGCTCAGCACCGGCGAGCAGCAGGAGAGCCGCCAGGCGCTGCGCGCCGAGCTGGGCGAAATGCGTGAGGCGCAGCAGCAGGTCATGAACGGTGACGAGTTCAAGGCGAAGCGCAACGCGCTCAACGAGGGCGTGCTCGCCGCCATGGAAGAGCAGGATCCGGAAGTCCGCACGCTGCTGGCGGAACTCCAGCGTGCCCAGGCCGAGTACCAGCTCATGGCACAGCAGATCATGCAGCAACAGCAGGGCGGAGCCGGCGCGCCGCCGCAGTAACGCGAAGTTGCCGGGCGGGCGATCCTGCCCGCCCGCTCAACTGTTTCAGCCGGTCAGCCGTTTACGGGCGGAGAAAGCGGGGCGGTCAGGCCCCGCGCGGCGCGTAGGCGTTACACCAGCCGGTGCGCTTGACCCGCTGGCCGTTGAACAGCGGGCAGGCGCCCCACTCGGCACCGCCACCCTGGTAGAGCGCGCAGTTCGCACACTGCTGGCCCTCCGCGTAGCGCGGCTGCGCGTCGGCTGAGACGGTGGAGGCATCGTGCACGTAGGCGAGCTGCTTCGCCTTCGCGCTGCTCTCGTCGACCTTCGGCATGCCGTCGCCATCGCTGGCGATGGTGTCGGACGCAGCATCCTTCGCCGGGTCGCTTTCGCCGTCCATGCCGCTACCCTGGGTGCTGTTGGCCATGGCGTCGTCGCTCGCCGTCTCCATGGACTCCGCCTCGGCCTGCGTCGGTGGCTCCGTGGGCTCGCCGTCCGGCTCGGGCTTGATCAGCTCGGGGCGCGGTGCGTCGCCGCCGCCGCAGCCGGCGAGGCCGAGCACGGAAACGGTCGCGGCGCCGCCGCCGAGGAGCGCCAGCGCACGCCGGCGATCGAGCGCTGTCGTCGTTGCCTTGTCGGTTCTGTCAGCCATGGTATTTCCCTCCATTCGGTTGGGGTATTGCCTAACCCTAGTAGACACGGGCGAGGGTTGCGAGGATGAACCGGCTTTGTCGAGGTGGGTGACAAACGCCTACACTGGGTTGAGAGGAGGATTTTATGGCGACCACCCGCGACACGTTCCTGACCTTCGGTGAACTACTGGAGGAGCTGGCGGGCAACAGCCGCCAGGCGCTATCGGCGCTCGAGCACCGTGAACGGGGGGACGCCGGCCGGGGTGGTGGCGACCGCTACTCGGCCCTGGTCGACTGGGTCTGCGAGCGCCAGCGGCACATCCTGGAGGGGCTCGAGGGGCTGGCCGAGCGCGGCTCCCCGGGGCTGCTCGAGCGCTACCTGCAGTACCGGCCGGAGCTCGGAGCGGGGCCTTCCGTCGCCGACCGGGAGAGCGTGTTCAACTGGACCCTCGACGCCAACAACCTTGCCCTCGAAGTCCTCTCCGACCTGCAGCACAAGACGCTCGCACCGGAAGCCGAGGCGACCATCGCGGACCTCGTGCGCCAGCTCGAGGCGATCAACCGCAAGATCGCCATGGCGATGAACACCGCGGGCGACGTCTGAGCGATAGCCGCCCCAGCCGCAACGTCCCGGGCGGCTGGCGCTTTGCCGTGGTTGAAAGCCCCCCGCGACGGACGTTACGGTGTCAGTACCCATTCAGGGAATGGCCACCGGCCAGCTGAATGCGCGACAGGACATTCACTTCGAAGCAAGAGAAGCGAAGAGGAGGTCAATCATGCGCGTTCAAGATGCCATGACGAAAAATGCCACCTATATCCCCGCAGCGATGACGCTCGATGATGCAGCGCGCAAGATGCGCGAGTTGAACTCGGGCTTCCTGCCCATCGCCGACGCCAACGAGAAGAAGCTGCAGGGTGTGGTCACGGACCGGGACATCGTTCTGCGCGCCGTGGCCGAGGGTCTGGACCCGGCCCGCACGTCGGTCGAGGAGGTGAAGAGCGACGCGGTGCTCTTCTGCTTCCAGGATGACGACGTCGAGAAGGCCGCCAGGCACATGCACGACCAGCAGATTTACCGCCTGGTGGTGCTCGACGACAGCAAGCACAAGCACCTTTGCGGCGTCATCACGCTCGGGGATATCGCCCGCGAGCACGATGCCGCCACCGTCGGTAAAACGGCGGCGGGTATCGCTGCCTAGCGCTGGTGCCGCGACCGCGCGAAAGCGCCGCTTCTGTTCGGGGCGGCGCTTTTTTTGTGCGCGTGTGCACGCAAAAACCCGGTCTAGAGGTCTGCTGCCATCCAGGTGGAGGGCTCTACCACGAAGCCGTTGCGGGCATAGAAGCGCCGCGCCCGCGCGTTGTGCTCTTCCGTTTCCAGGAAAACACGGGTGATGCCGCGGGCGCGCAGGTCGTCGTAGATCGCGGCCAGGGCGGCGCTGCCGAGGCCCCGGCCGCGTTCGCGCAGGAAAATCTCGTCGAGGAGGGCGTCCCGGCCGCCGGACTCGAGGCTGTAGCTCCAGGTGAGCACGGCGTAGCCTCCGGGTGGATCGCCGATAAGCCAGATGACGCCCAGGCTGTCGTCGGCGAGCAGGGGGCCGACGGCCCGGCGGACGCGGGCCTCATCGTAGGGGTGCTCATCGATGGCGCAGAACTCCTCGATAAGCGGCAGCAGCAGGTCAAGGTGCGCCGCGGTTGCCCGGCACAGTGCCGCCCCGTTCACGCCGTCAGGCGCCGAGCAGCCGCAGGTTGATGACCTCGTCGATGGCGTCGAGGGCCGCGAGGGAATCCTCCCCCGGGCACTCGGCCAGGTCGATGATGTTGTAGGCCACCGCCTCCCGGCTCTGGTTGAGCATGTCGACGATATTGATTTCGTGTTCGGCAATCACCGCGGTGATCTGGTTCAGCACCCGCGGCACGTTGCGGTTGCTGATGGTCAGGCGCACGGGAGTGGAGCGGGGCAGGGCGATGGCCGGAAAGTTCACCGAGTTGCGGATGTTGCCGTTCTCGAGGAAGTCCATGAGCTGGTCCGCGGCCATGACCGCGCAGTTGTCCTCCGCCTCGCCGGTGCTGGCGCCGATGTGCGGCGTGTGCAGCACCTTCGGGTGGCCGAGGGTCTCGCTCGAGGGAAAGTCGGTGACGTAGCGGTGCAGCCTGCCCGCATCGAGCCCGCGCAGGACCGCGGGCAGGTCGACGATCTCGCCGCGGGCAAAGTTGAGTAGCACCAGGCCGTCCCGCGCGCTGGCGAGCATGCCCTCGCCGATCAGCCCCCGGGTGCTCTCGAGCACGGGTAGATGCAGGCTCACGTAGTCGGCATGGGCGAAGACGCTGGAGAGGTTGTCCATCTTCTGCACGTCGGAGGAGAGCCGCCAGGCCGCCTCTACACTGATCGCCGGGTCGTAGCCCACGACCTTCATGCCGAGGGCGAGGCCCATGTTGGCCACCAGCGAACCGATGTTGCCGAGGCCGACCACGCCGAGGGTCTTGCCCATGAGCTCCGTGCCCGCGAAGCGCTTCTTTTCCTTTTCCAGGTAGGCGTCCAGGTCGTCTCGCGGCGCGAGGCCGTCGACGAACTGCATGCCCTGGTAGATGTCCCGGGAACCGAGCAGCATGCCGGCGAGAACGAGCTCCTTGACCGCGTTGGCGTTCGCCCCCGGCGCGTTGAACACGACGATGCCCTGCTCGTTGCAGCGTTCCAGCGGAATGTTGTTGACGCCGGCACCGGCGCGGGCGATGGCCTTCAGCGTCTCCGGGAAGGCCTCCTGGTGCAGGTCGTGGCTGCGCAGCAGGAAGGCGTCCGGATGCGGCAGCTCGCTCGCCACCTCGTAGTGCTCGCGGTCGAAGCGGTTGAGGCCCTTTACCGAGAGCTGGTTGTAGGTGCGGATCTTGAACATCCCTGTCGGTGCTCCTTCTGCACGGTTTACTTCACGGTTGGCTCGACTGCCTTGACCGGCGCATTCCTGAAGGCGATCGCGACCGCGATCACCGCTCGTCTCGCGTGTCCTCGCCTTCGCCTTCTTCCTCGTCCCGGTCGCGCCGGCCCAGGCGCCCCGCCTGCGACTGCACCAGGCGCGGGTCCGCGTCGCCGCGGTAGGGCAGCTCGCCGTCGCGTTCCGGCGGGTAGAAGTGCACGCCGGACAGGGTGACGTAGGCCGGCTGCGCCTGCTGTGGTGACAGGAAGCTGCGCAGCCAGACGCCGCCGATCCCCGCCAGCAGCGCCGCCGCCAGGCTGAGCCCGGCGAGGAGCCAGTAGTCGGGCCCGATACGCGTGCTCACCGGGGACGGCTCGGCGATGACCGAGACCTCCGGGTACTTGTCGACCCGGCGCACGTCCAGCTGCACCAGCCGCGCCCGGGTCTCGCGCTTGAGCTCCTCTAGGCGCTCGATATCGGCCTGCAGCGCAGCGTGCGTGGCATAGGTCTCGTTGAACGCCGCCACCGCCGCGCGGTGTTCGGCGAAGCGGGTTTCGAGCTCGCGCACCGCGGCCCGGGCCGTGTCGTAGGCCCGCTGCGCGCTCGCCAGCTCGAGCTGCCGGCCGCGGTCCATGAGCTCGGCGATCTCCGTCTGCACCTGCTCGAGGCGGCGCGGCACCTGGCGCAGGGTGGCGTCGCGCTCGATGTATTCCGGGGTATAGCGCTTGCGCAGCACCAGCAGCTCGGTGCGCAGTTCGTCGCGCTCGTCCTCGAGGGTCTCGAGCTCGGCGCGCTGCGCTTCCGGCATCACCAGGCGGTCCGCCGCGATGGCCTCGCGTACCGTGGCGAGGTAGGCCTTGCTGCGCACCTCCTCGGCCTCGGCCTCGCGCAGCGCCTCGTTGAGGCCGTCGAGGCGGCTCATGACCGCGTTCTCCTCGCGCTCGACCGACACGATGTCGTTGTCGGCGCGGAAGGCGGCGAGGGCGCTCCTCGCTTCGGCGATGCGCCGGTCCAGGGCGTCGAGTTCCTCCTCGATGCGCCCCATGCTGCTGGCCTTGCTGTCGCCGACGTCGCGGGCGCGGGCGGCGCTGTACACGTCGATCCAGCTGTCGACCACCTGCGGCAGGAGGCCCGGCTCGGTCCCGGTGGCCGCCAGCTCGACCAGGTTCGTCTCCGGCACGGCCTCGACACTGAGCATGGCGCGCAGCGCCGCGGTGCCGACCGCGCTGCCCCGCGCCTCGAGCTCGGCGGCCAGCGCCGCCATGATCTCGTCGCCGGTCAGCACCCGGCGCTGGATGGCAACGTTCTGCGCGTCCTCCACCGCCGCCGGCGCGTCGAGGGCGCGGGGGGCGCTCATGAGTACGCTGGCGCTGCTGCGGTAGAGCGAGGGCTGCAGGAAGGTATAGACCAGGCCTGCCAGGAGCACGGCCAGGAAGATAAGAAGGAACAGCCGCGGCCGCCCGCGGTCGCCGCCGTCCATGCCGCCGGCGGAGAAGCCGCCCGGCCGCTCCAGCCGCTCGACCTGCGCACGCGTTGCTGCCATTGCCTGCCCAACCCTCCGTGGGAACCGTGGCCGGAGCATAACATGCTATATTGCGCCGCCTGTTGTTTTGTCCGATCGAGTCCCGCCATGAAAGCCGCCACCGACGACCTGCGTATCCAGGGCACGACCGAACTGGTTGCGCCGGAGACCCTCGTCAATGAAATCCCCCTCACCGATGCCGCCGCCGACACGGTGGCGCGGGCCCGCCGCGAAATCCACGAGGTGCTCGCGGGCAAGGATGACCGGCTGGTCGTGGTGGTGGGGCCGTGCTCCATCCACGACCCGGTGGCGGCGCGGGAGTACGCGGCGGGGCTCCGGGCCCTGGCGGACGAGCTGCGCGAAGACCTGTGCATCGTCATGCGCGTTTACTTCGAGAAACCGCGCACGACCGTCGGTTGGAAGGGCCTGATCAACGACCCGGACCTCAACAACACCTTCCAGATCAACAAGGGCCTGCGCCTGGCCCGGCAGCTGCTGGCCGACCTCGCGGAAATGGGCCTGCCGTCGGGCACGGAGTACCTCGACCTGATCAGCCCGCAGTACGTGGCGGACCTGGTCGCCTGGGGGGCGATCGGTGCGCGCACGACGGAGAGCCAGACTCACCGGGAACTGGCCTCCGGCCTGTCCTGCCCCGTGGGCTTCAAGAACGCGACCGACGGCGACGTGCAGGTGGCCGTCGACGCGATCCGCTCGGCGTCGCAGCCACATCATTTCCTGTCCGTCACCAAGCAGGGGCATTCGGCAATCTTCCAGACGGCGGGCAACGCCGACTGCCACGTGATTCTGCGCGGCGGCAAGCACCCCAACTACGACATGTTCTCCGTGGACGACGCGGCGGCGCTGCTCGGCAGGGCGGGCCTGCCCGCGCGGATCATGATCGACGCCAGCCACGCCAACAGCCGCAAGATCCCCGCCCGGCAGGTGGACGTGGCCTGCGATATCGCCACGCAGGTGGCGCGGGGCTCCACGGCGATTTTCGGGGTGATGCTCGAAAGCAACCTGGTCGAGGGCCGGCAGGACGTGCAGCCCGGGCAGCCGCTGACCTACGGCCAGAGCATCACCGACCCGTGCATGGCCTGGGGCGACACCGAGAGCGTGCTCCGGGAACTCGCACAGGCCGTGCAGCTGCGCCGGGGCGGGCTGGAGTAGGGCCCTCAGCGGGGCACGAGGCCTGGCGCGGTGACGGCTCCGTCGAACCTCCTCAGTCTCGCGCTGCTCTACATCGTTCTCCTGTTCGCCGTCGCCTGGTGGTCGGACCGGCTCGGTGCGCGATCACCGGCGGCGTCCTCGCCGCGGATGCGCGCCTTGATCTATGCGCTGACCCTCGGCGTGTTCTGCTCGTCCTGGACCTTCTACGGTGCCGTGGGCAGCGCGGCGGAAACGCCCTGGAGCCACGCACCGATCTACCTCGGCCCGATGCTGCTGTTCCTCCTCGGATGGCCCGTGGTGCGCCGGCTGGTGCAGATGGGTGTCGAGCACCGGGTGACCTCCATCGCCGACTACATCGGCGCGCGCTACGGCAAGCGCCAGGCCCTGTCCATGCTGGTGACGGCGGTGGCGGCCGCCGCCGTGCTGCCCTACATCGCCCTGCAGTTCCGCGCCCTGGCCCAGGCCTGGGCCACGGTGGTCGGCGGCGAGGCCGGAGCCATGGGCGACACCACGCTGTTTGTCGCGATCATCCTCGCGGTGTTCACCATCCTCTTCGGCACCCGGCGCATGGACGGGCGCGAGCGGCATCTCGGCGTGATGAACGCGGTGGCGGTGGAATCGCTGGTCAAGCTGCTCGCCTTCGTCGCGGTGGCGGCCGTCGCGGTTCTCTACCTGCGCGGCAGCGACGTGCGCGGGGCGCTCGCGCCCGACGCGCTGTCGCCGGCCCGGGCAGTCGACAGCGCGGATTTCTACGCGCGCACGCTGATCAGTGCGCTGGCGATCCTCTGCCTGCCGCGGCAGTTCCACGTGTCCGTGGTGGAGGCACAGAGCCTCGAGGACGCGCGCTACGCGCGCTGGCTGCTGCCTGCGTACCTCGGCGTGTTCCTGCTGCTCGCCATGCCCATAAGCCTTGCCGGGACCCAGCTCGCCGGGGCCCTCGGCGACAACGTCGCGCCGGATACCTACACCCAGTGGCTACCGCTCGCCCTGGGTCGGGACTGGGTCGGCATTGCCGCCTTCATCGGCGGCATCTCCGCCGCCACGGGCATGGTGATCGTGGCCACCGTGAGTCTCGCGATCATGGTGACCAACGAGGTCGCCGTGCCCGTCGCCATGCGCCTGCAGGCGGGCTCGCCGCGGCTGATCCTCAACCTCGGCGACAGCCTGCGCCGGATCCGCCAGGTGACCATTGTCGCCATCCTGCTCGCCGCCTGGGGGGTGTCGCGCACGCTCTCCGGCATCCCCTGGCTGGCGGAGATCGGCTTCATGTCCTTCCTCGCCGCGGCGCAGCTCGCCCCGGCGCTGCTGGCGGGCCTCTACTGGCGCCGCGCCCACGGCGTGGCGGTGACCGTGGGCCTGCTGGCGGGGCTGGGTCTGTGGTTCTACTGCGCGGTGCTGCCGGCGCAGCTGCCCAGCGGCGCCGGGCTCCTCGCCGACGGCCCCTTCGGTATCGGCTGGCTGTCTCCGGTGAGCCTTTTCGGCACTGCCGACAGCGCGCGCCTCGCCCACGCCACGGGCTGGAGCCTCGGCGTGAATGCGGCCCTGCTGGTATTCCTCAGCCTGGTTCTCTCCCCCTCGGCCGCTGACCGGCGCCAGGCGCGGCTGTTCCTCTCCGGCGAGGGGGAAACCACGGATGACGACTTCGAGCTCAGCCTGATCCGGGTCAGCCAGCTGCAGGCGCTATTGCCGCCGCTGCTAGGCGAGGAGGTAAGCAGCCGGCTCTGGCGGGGCATCGAGGCCACCTACGAGCAGCGCCTGCTCCCCGGGGACCGGGCGCCGGCCTTCGCCCTCAACCGGGTGGAGTCGGCGCTGGCCGGCGTCATCGGCGCCGCCTCCGCGAGCCGCGTGCTGGCGCAGCTGGAGGAGAGCCGGCAACTGGACTTCACCGACCTCGCGGGCCTCGTCGGCGACCTCAACCAGCAGTACAGCGTCAACCGCAGCCTGCTGGAATCCACGCTGGAATCCATGCTGCAAGGTGTCTCCGTGGTCGACCAGGAGCTGCGCCTGGTGGCCTGGAATACACGCTACGAGAAGATGTTCGACTACCCGGAGCGCTTCCTCTACGTCGGCTGCCCCATTGAGCGGGTGTACCGCTTCAACTGGGAGCGGGGCATTCTCGGGCGCGCCGGGGCGAACATCGATGCGGAGGTAGAAAAGCGCCTCGCCTGGCTGCGCCAGGGCAGTGCCTACCGACTGCAGCGCCGGATGCCGAACGGCCGGGTGATCGATATCCGCGGCAACCCCATGCCCCAGGGCGGCTTCGTGACGACCTACATCGACATCACCGACTACCGCGAGGTGGTGGAGGAGCTCGAGGACGCGAAGAAGGAGCTCGAGGCACGGGTGGCTTCCGGGTCCGCGAGCCTGTCTGACAGCAACGCGCAGCTGCGCCGGGAGAACCGCCTGCGCGCCGCCGCGGAGGCCAGCCTGCGCGAGGCCAACCGCCGCCGCGGACGTTTCATGTCGGCTACCAGCCACGACCTGCTGCAGCCGATCAACGCCGCGCGGCTGTTCGTGGCGGCGCTGCGCAACAAGGTGCCGGCGGCGGGCGACGTCGGCGAGACGGTCGGGCAGATCGACGACGCGCTCAAGCGCGCCGAGCAGCTCATTGCCGAGCTGCGCGAGATGGCGCGCCTCGACTCGGGGCGGCAGAAGGTCACCGCGGCGCCGTTTCCCGCGGCGGACCTGCTGCGCCAGCTGCGCGAGGAGTTCGAGCCGCAGGCGCAGCGCGCCGGCGTCGAGCTGCGCTGGGTGTCTTCCAGCCTCTGGCTGCACAGCGACCGGGCGCTCGTCTACCGGGTGCTGCAGAACCTCGTCGCCAATGCGATCAAGTACGCGGCCCCGGGCCGGGTGCTCATCGGCCTGCGCCGCCGGCCGGGGCGGGCCGAGATCCAGGTGCTGGACCAGGGTCCGGGCATCGCGCCGGAGGACCGGGCGCGGATCTTCGAGGAGTTCGAGCGCGCCCGCGCCGGTGGCGACGACGAGGGCCTCGGGCTCGGTCTCGCCATCGTGCGCCGCTACACGGATCTCCTCGGCCTGCCGCTGCGGCTTGAGTCGGAACAGGGGCGGGGCACGCTGTTCTCGGTACAGCTGTCGCGCGGCAGCGCCCGGCCCCTCGCCCGGGCGGAGCACGCCGTGCCCGCGGCGGACCTGGAGCTGGCAGGCTGCGACGTGGTCTGTCTCGACAACGATGCGCGGGTGCGCGAGGGCATGCGCGCGCTGCTGGAATCGCTGGGGTGCGGGGTACGGGTCTGTGCGGACCGCGAGGCGCTGGCCGATGCCCTCGCGCTGCGCCGACCCGATGCGATCCTCGCCGACTACCACCTCGACGGCAACGACACCGGCGTGAAGGCGGTGGCGACGGTCACAGCGGGCCTGACCGCGGCACCGCCGTGCATCGTGATCAGTGCCGACGACGGCGAGACGGTGCGTGCCGCGGCACGGGAGGCGGGCTACCGCTTCCTGCCCAAGCCCGTGAACCCGGCGCGGCTGCGGGCGCTGCTGCTGGCGTTACGCTGAGCCCGGGGGCTGGGCGATGGCGTCCGGCTCCGGCACGTTCAGGTTGCCGAGGGCGAGGACCGCCTGCGTCCGCGACTGCACGCCGAGCTTGCGGAAGATCTCCGTCATGTGCGCCTTGACCGTGGCCTCCTTCACCCCTAGCTCCCAGGCGATCTGCTTGTTGAGCAGACCCTCGGCGAGCATGGCAACCACGCGGAACTGCTGCGGCGTGAGCGTGCCGATGGCCTCGGCCACGTCCAGGGTTTTCAGGCCCGTGCCCTCACTGCCGATGGCGAGGTCCGGGTGCAGGCCCCGCTCGCCGGCGAGCACGCGGCGCAGGCACTCGCCGATCGTATCGGTACTGGCGGACTTCGACAGGAAGGCTGCGGCGCCGAGGTCGATGGCCCGGCGCACGGTGTCCGGGTGGGTGTTGGCGGAAATCATGACCACCGGGTTGCCGGCATAGGCGCCGGTGTACCAGCCGAGGGCGGAGAAGCCGCTCGCCCCGGGCATGTGCAGGTCCAGAAGCAGCAGCTCCGGTGCGCCCTCGGCGTCGATCTGTGCCTGCAGCGCGGCCACATCGGCCACGGTTTCGACGCGGCTCGCCAGGCCGCTGTCGCTGAGGAGCGTGGCCAGGGCGCTGCGGAAGAGGGGGTGGTCGTCGGCGATAACGCAACGCACCAGGCGGGCCTCCCTTTGCTTGCCGTTCGTGAGTTATTGTTTGTCCGCCACTATAACGGAGAGACGGCCCGCCATGAAGATTACCGCGCTACGTGCCTACCAGGTCGACCTGCCGCTCAGGGAGGGCCGCTATGCCTGGTCCGGCGGCAAGAGCGTCGACGTGTTCGACAGCACGGTGGTGGCCGTCGAGACAGACGGGGGTGTGACCGGCTACGGCGAGGTGTGTCCCCTCGGCCCCTTCTACCTGCCCGCCTATGCCGAGGGCGTCCGCGCGGGGCTCGCCGAGCTGGGCCCGCAGCTGCTGGGGGAGGACCCGCGGGAGCTCGGCCGCCTGAACCTGACCATGGATCGCGCCCTGCGCGGCCACCCCTACGTGAAGTCGGGTATCGACATGGCCTGCTGGGACCTCCTCGGCAAGGTGGCGGGCCTGCCCGTCTGCCAGCTCCTCGGCGGCCGCTACGGCGACGACTTTCACCTCTACCGGGCGATCTCCCAGCGCCCGCCCGCGGAGATGGCGGAGAACGTCCGCCAGTACCGGGACGAGGGTTACCGTCGCTTCCAGCTCAAGGTCGGGGGCGACCCGGAGGAGGACATCGAACGCATCCGCGCCGTCGCCGCCGTACTGTCCCCGGGCGACAAGCTGGTGGCCGACGCGAACACCGGCTGGACGCAGCACGAGGCCCTGCGCGTGGTGAACGCGGTACGCGATCTCGACGTGTACATCGAGCAGCCCTGCGAGAGCTACGAGGAGTGCCTGTCCGTACGCCAGCGCACGCCCCATCCCTTTGTCCTGGACGAGAACATCGACGGGCTGCAGGCGCTGCTGCGCGGGCACGCCGACCTGGCCATGGACGTGGTGAACATCAAGATCAGCAAGTTCGGCGGTCTTACCCGCGCGCGGCAGGCGCGCGACCTCTGCGCGTCACTGGGGATCGCGATGACCATCGAGGACAGCTGGGGCGGCGATATCGTCACGGCGGCGATCGCGCACCTCGCGCACAGCACGCCGACGCCGCTCCTGTTCACGGCCACCGATTTCAACAGCTACGTGACCGTGGCCAACGCCGAGGGCGCGCCGCAGCGCCGGGCGGGCCGCCTCGCGGCGTCGGCGGCACCGGGGCTGGGCATCTCGCCCACGGCAGCAGTGCTCGGCAACGAGGTGCTCGCCGTGCAGTGAGGCTCCACAAGGGCCTGGCCCTAGACATTGGTCCAAGAAAACCCCGCTTCTTGACCAAGGTCTAATGGTGGCAGCGAGGCCCGACCTCTAAAACGACACCCCGTGGTACTCAAGGAAATACCCCGGGGGAAGGATAATGAACAAGACCACCATCAAGGGCCTCTCGGCCGCGGTACTCCTGGCCGGCAGCCCGCTGGCCGGCGCAGCGGACCTGGAGGCGCGCATCGCCGCCCTCGAGGCGCAGCTGGCGGAGCTCAAGGCGGCCGTGGCCGAAGAGCGGGAAACGTCGGGCCCGCCGGTGCAGCAGGCGGCGGCCGCAGCGCCGGCGGTCGAGGCACAGCTCGAGACGCTCACCATCGGCCAGAACGCCATCGAGGAGACGCTGGCGCTCTCGCACATCACCAAGCGCGATGACACGTGGTTCCGCTACGGGGGCTTCATGCAGCTCGACACGCTGGTGAGCAGCTACAGCGACGGCAAGCCCGCGGCGCTGCTGGAGGACTTCCTGGTGCCCTCGCTCATTCCCGTCGAGCCGGTCTCCGGGGAGAGCGACAGCTACCAGAGCACGAACATGCACGCGAAGAGCTCGCGCTTCTGGTTCGGCACGGAAACGGAAACCGACGTCGGCCGTATCCGTTCACACATCGAGCTCGACTTCATCCTCAGCGCCCAGGGCGACGAGCGCGTCTCCAACAGCTTCAGCGCACGGATCCGCCACGCCTACGTCGACTGGCAGTACGCGCCGGGCAAGTCGCTCATGGCCGGCCAGAACTGGTCGACCTTTTTCGATGTCGGCACGCTGCCGGATCTCCTCGACTTCGTCGGCCCGGTCGGCACGGTGTTCGAGCGCCAGCCGCAGATCCGCTGGACCAGCGGCAACCTGCAGCTCGCCGTGGAGAACGCGACCACGCGCCTGAGCCTGCCCGGCGGCGGCAGCCGCATCGATGACGGCGAGATCCTGCCGGACTTCGTGGCCCGCTACAACGGCAAGAGCGGTGACCTGCGCTGGTCCGTCGCCGGCATCGCGCGGCAGCTCGATTACGAGGCGCGCGAGGGCGCGCTCGAGAGCGGCTCCGACAGCACGCTCGGCTATGGCGCCAGCCTCGCCGGCAAGTGGCAGCTCGGCAGCGACGACCTGCGCTTCATGGCGAGCTACGGCAACGCGCTCGGTCGCTACCTGGGCCTCAACTCCTTCAATGACGGCTATATCGCTGCCGACGGCGACATCGAGACCATCGACCAGTACGGCCTCGTGCTGGCCTACCGGCACTTCTGGGCACCGGAGTGGCGCAGTTCCTTCTCGCTGTCCATGTCCGAGGCGAGCAATCCCTCGGAGAGTGAGCTGACCGGGGCCGGCCTGCTGGCCAAGGCGTACCGCTCGGCCCACGCCAACCTCTGGTACACGCCCGCGCCGGGCCTGCAGCTTGGCGGCGAGCTCATCTACGGCACCAAGGAGCTGGAAGACGGCCGCGACGGCAGCCTCAGCCGCCTGCAGCTGGCGGTCAAGTACGCCTTCTGAACCCGATAGACCAAAGTCCAACAGTGCCCCGCCGCATCCTGGGCTACAGTGGCGGCAGGGCATAACGATAAGCAAGGGAGACCTGGCATGGCGACAAAAATGACCGAGGAGCAGGCCCGCGCCTACTGGCGCCGCAACCTGTCCCTCATGGTGAAGCTGCTGGTGGTGTGGTTCATCGTCAGCTACGGCTGCGGCATCCTGCTCGTGGATGTGCTCAACCAGTTCCAGCTCGGCGGCTACAAGCTCGGCTTCTGGTTCGCCCAGCAGGGCTCGATCTACACCTTCGTGGTGCTGATCTTCATCTACCGCTGGCGCATGGCCGCCCTCGACCGCGAATTCGACGTGGAGGAGGACTGACCCATGGACCTGCAGACACTGACCTATATTATCGTCGGCGCGACCTTCGCGCTGTATATTGGCATCGCCATCTGGTCCCGCGCCGGCTCCACCAAGGACTTCTACGTCGCCGGCGGCGGCGTGCACCCGGTGGCCAACGGCATGGCCACGGCCGCGGACTGGATGTCCGCGGCCTCCTTCATCGGCATGGCCGGTCTCATCGCCTACATGGGCTACGGTGGCTCCGTGTTCCTTATGGGCTGGACCGGCGGTTTCGTGATCCTGGCCATGCTCCTCGCCCCCTACCTGCGCAAGTACGGCAAGTTCACGGTGCCCGAGTTCATCGGTGACCGCTTCTACTCGCGCACCGCGCGGGCGGTGGCCGTGGTCTGCCTCATCATCTGCTCCACGACCTACGTGATCGGCCAGATGAAGGGCATCGGCGTCGCGTTTTCCCGCTTCCTCGAGGTGGATTACAACGTGGGCCTGCTGGTGGGCATGTGCATCGTATTCTTCTACGCCGTGCTCGGCGGCATGAAAGGCATTACCTACACCCAGATCGCCCAG
>CAJWWA010000022.1 GCA_913048495.1 uncultured Halieaceae bacterium | reverse complement strand
GGCGCTGCTGACACGCAGCCGGTTCTCGCCGTCGACCAGGCCCTCGACGCGACCCATTAGGCGGTACTTACCACCGGTCGCGCGGAAACGGTCGCTGACGTCCTCGCCGTCGAGCTCGACGACGATGTCCTCGTCGGGCAGCGCGGCCGGCGCACCGATCCCCACGCGGGCGCTGCCGCCACTCACGGCATCGGGCGGGCTGGAGACCACCGTGGCCGAGAACTCACCGAGGGGCTCCGGCTCCGGCGGCGGTGCCGGCGGGTCGATGTCGATGCTGTTCGAGCCGCCGTCGCAGGCGGCCAGAACCAGCGCGCAAAGGACGGGAAGAAAGAAGGCGGTGAAGCGGCGCAGGAACGCGCCAGCCGGGACTGCGGGCATGGATGACTCCTTATTATTCTGTCTGCGTGACAAGAGTAGCGCAGGGCGGACGCAGCTGCCAAAGGCGCCACGGCTTTCTCGGGCAAGCTGCTACACTTCAGGGCAATGCGACCGAAGCGCGCAAGGAGAATCCCATGACGCCGGGCACGCGCCCTCGCCTGAGCCTGCTGGCGATCCTGCTCGGCGCCGTCCTCCTGTGCCTGGGCCCGCTGCTGGCACCCGCGCAGAACGGCGCGCCGCGCGGTGACGTGCTCACCGTGGACGGTGCCATCGGCCCGGCGACCGTCGACTACGTGCTGCGCGGCATCGCGAGCGCGGACGACGCCGGCGCGAGCCTCGTGGTGATCAAGCTGGACACGCCCGGGGGACTCATGGAGGCCACCCGGGACCTGATCCAGGGCATCCTCGCCGCGCCGGTGCCCGTGGTGACCTGGGTCGCTCCCTCCGGCGCCCGCGCCGCAAGCGCGGGCACCTACATCCTCCTCGCCAGCCACGTGGCGGCCATGGCGCCGGCCACGCACCTGGGTTCGGCGACGCCGGTGCAGATGGGCGGCGTGCCCGGCATGCCCTCGGAAGCCGAGGACCCGAACGCGCCCGCAGGCGGCAAGTCGGCGATGGAGCGCAAGGTCCTCGAGGACGCGGTGAGCTATATCCGCGAGCTGGCCGAGCGCCACGGCCGCAACGCCGACTGGGCCGAGCGCGCCGTCCGCGAGGCCGCGAACCTCGGCGCGAACGAGGCGCTGGAGGCCGGTGTCATCGACCTCGTCGCCAGCGGCCGCGCCGAGCTGCTCGACAAGCTCGACGGGCGCACGGTATCGCTCGCCGGCGGCGAGCGCACGCTGTCGACGGCGGGCATGGTGCTGGTGGACCGCGAGCCCGGCTGGCGGACGCAGCTGCTGTCGGTGATCACCGACCCGAACATCGCCTACCTGCTGATGCTCATCGGCTTCTACGGCATCTTCTTCGAGCTCGCCAACCCCGGCAGCCTGGTGCCCGGCGTCATCGGCGCCACCTGCCTGCTGCTGGCGCTGTTCGCCTTCCAGGTGCTGTCGGTGAACTACGCCGGCCTCGCCCTCATCTTCCTGGGTCTCGCCTTCATCATCGGTGAGGCCTTCGTGCCCAGCTTCGGCGTGCTCGGCATCGGCGGCCTGGTCGCCTTCATCGCCGGCTCCGTGATCCTCATGGACGGCAGCAACCAGGCCGTGTCCCTGCCCACGGTGGGCGGCATCGCCGCCATCGGCGCGGGCTTCCTGCTCTGGGCGGTCACCCGGCTCGTCGCCTTCCGCCGGCGGGCGCCGGTGGTGGGCAGCGAGCAGGTCACCGCGGAGCGGGCCGTGGCGCTGGACGATTTCGAGCCCGCGGATAGCGGCTACGCCGGCCACGTGCGCATGAACGGCGAGCGCTGGCGCGCGACCAGTGACAGCCCCGTCGCCGCCGGCGACGCCGTTGCCGTCACCGCGCTGGAGGGCCTCACGGTCGCCGTGGCACCGGCCGGCAACACCCACTGATCGACTAGCGCGAACATTCGCGGAGGTTAGGCATCATGGAACAGCTCATTCCCTACATCGCGCCGATGGTCGTGCTGATCGCGATTATCGCCTCGGCCATAAAGATCGTGCCCGAGTACGAGCGGGGGGTCGTCTTCTTCCTCGGCCGCTTCCAGGGCGTGAAAGGCCCCGGCCTGATCATCGTCATCCCGGTGATCCAGCAGTTCATCCGCGTGGACCTGCGGGTGATCACCCTGGACGTGCCGAGCCAGGACGTCATTTCCCAGGACAACGTCACCGTGCACGTGAACGCGGTGCTCTACTACCGGGTGGTGGACCCGGAGCGCGCGGTGATCCGTGTCGAGGACTACCACGTGGCCACCAGCCAGCTCGCCCAGACCACGCTGCGCTCGGTGCTCGGCAAGCACGACCTCGACGAGATGCTGTCGGAGCGCGACAAGCTCAACAACGACGTGCAGGAAATCATCGACGCCCAGACCGAGGAGTGGGGCATCAAGGTCGCCAACGTGGAAATCAAGCAGGTGGACCTCGACGAGTCCATGATCCGCGCCATCGGCCGCCAGGCCGAGGCGGAGCGGGAGCGGCGCGCCAAGGTCATCCACGCCGAGGGCGAACTGCAGGCCTCGCAGAAGCTCGTCGAGGCGGCACAGGTCATGGCCGCCAGCTCCGGCGCCATGCAGCTGCGCTACCTGCAGACGCTGTCGGACATGAGCAACCGCAACTCCTCGACCATCGTCTTCCCGATGCCCATCGAGATGATGCGCGGCATGATGAAGGGCCTCGGCGACGCGCCGGCGGATTCGCGCGACAGCTAGGCCGACCACCGGGGCGGGGCAGCGGTCCGGTATACTGCTTCCGCCCCATTACCGGAACCTTCCCATGGCAAGCCCGCGACTGCCGGCGGCGGTCTACCTGCTCATGGCCGTGCAGGCCCTGTCGCTGTGCACGGCACCGCTCTTTTTCCTCACCGGCGGCATCGTCGGCGATGCCCTGGCGCCGCGGCCGTCGCTCGCCACCCTGCCCGTCGCCTGCATCATCGTGGCCACCGCGCTGACCGTGGTGCCGGTCACGCGCGCCATGCGCCGCTTCGGGCGCAAGCGATTGTTTCTCGCCGGCGCCTTCCTCAATGGCGCGGGCGCGCTGCTCGCCGCGAGCGCGCTGGCCGCGGGCAGCTTCAGCCTGTTCTGCCTCGCAGGCGCCGCCGCGGGCGTGAGCATCGCCGTTGCCCAGCAATACCGCTTTGCGGCCATCGAGACCGTGCCACCGGCCCTCGCCGGCAAAGCCACGGCGCGCGTGCTCCTCGCCGGCCTCGCCGCGGCCTGGCTCGGCCCGGAGCTGGTGACCTGGGGCGCCTTCGCCGAGGCCCTGCCGCTGGCTGCGGGGGCCGGCCCCGCCCACGGCGCCTTCATCGGCGGCTTCTTGCTCCTCGCCCTCATCGCCGCCGCGGTCGCCCTGCTGGTCGCCGCCGGCTACCGCAACGTCCCGGCACCGGACGCGGAAAGCCGCGGCGCGGCCCGGCCCCTGCGCACGCTCCTGGCCAGCCCGCTGCTGCGCCTGGCGATCATCGCCGCGGCCATGGGCTACGCGATGATGAGCTTCATGATGACCGCCACGCCGCTCAGCATGCACAGCATCGACGGCCACTCCCTGGCGGAGACGAAGTGGGTCATCCAGTCACACATCATGGCCATGTTCGCGCCGTCGCTGTTTTCCGGCTGGCTGATCACCCGGCTCGGCCACCGCCGCATGATCGCCCTCGGCCTCCTCGCCTACCTGGCCTGTCTCGCTATCGCCGCCTCCGGGCAGCACCTGCTGCACTACTGGTGGGCGCTGGTGCTCCTGGGCATCGGCTGGAACTTCCTGTTCGTAACCGGGACCGCCCTGCTGCCGCAGTGCCACGCCCCGGCCGAGCGCTTCCGGGTCCAGAGCCTGAACGAGTTCGCGGTGTTCGGCTGCCAGGCCGTCGCGGCCCTCGCCTCCGGCTGGGTGATCAACGGTTTCGGGTGGCCCGTGCTTGTGTGGCTGTCGGCCGGGATGGTCGCCGCCGTCCTCGCGGCCCTGTGGCAGGCCCGGGACGCGGCACCCGACGTCGCCACGGAGGCGGCCTAGGCCGCCCTTGCGTTGTAGACGCGGTCGAAGATCTCAGCAAAACGCTCGAGGTCCTCGAGGCGGCCCATGCTGACGCGCGACCAGGTCCGGTAGGGGCCGTAAACCCCGCGAATGAGGACACCCTCTGCCTTCATCGCCGCCTGGAAGGCATCGGCATCGCGGCCGATGTCCGCGTAGATGAAATTGGCTTCCGTGGGCAGGTAGCGCACCCGGTTGCGTCGGAGCATCTCCTGCACCAGGGAACGCCCCTCCGCCACCATGCGCCGGGAGTGCTGCAGGAAAGCCCGGTCGTCGTAGCTCGCCAGGGCGCCGGCGTAGGCCACGCTGGAGGGAAACGACATCACGTGCTGGCGCAGCGTTTCCGCGAGCGTCGGCGGCGCCATGGCGTAGCCGATGCGCAGGCCCGCGAGCCCGTGGATCTTCGAGAAGGTGCGGGTCACGATCACGTTGTCCCCCGCCTGCACCCGGTGCAGCATGCTCTGTGCCGCGGGGTCCGCCGCCAGCTCGTTGTACGCCTCGTCGATGAGGACCACGGCGCGGGGTGCGACGCGGTCGATAAACGCATCCAGCTGCTCCCGCGGCAGAGCCAGCCCCGTCGGGTTGTTGGGGTTGCACAGGTAGACCAGGGACACGCCGTCGTCAACCGCCGCCGCCCGCTTCCGGCCGATCCTCATGACCACGATGTCGACGGTGTTCGGCACGTTGCCGATCGCCCTGGCCCTCGGCGCCGGGGCACAGAGCCGCGTCCCGCTGGGGCTCGCGGTGATCGGCGGCATGCTGCTGGGTTCCTTCCTGTCCCTGTTCATGGTGCCGGCGGCGTACCGGGTGCTGGCCTCGAAGCTGGCCCCGGAGCCCGCGAGCACAGAGGATCAGCCCGGTGGCGCCGCCGATGGCGCGCTGCCCGGGCCCGCCCGTCAAATGGCGGATTGATGTCGCGCCGCCATCGGCTATGATGGCGGCGCATTTTCCGGAGACCTCGCCATGAACCGCCGCCTTTTCATCACCATCCACCTGTACCTGTCGTCCTTCTTTGCCGCCGCGGTGCTTCTCGTCGCCGTCAGCGGCGGGCTCTACCTGGTGGGAGTGAAGGGGGAGATGGCGGAGACGGTGGTGGCATCCCTGCCGAAGGCCGGGCGCGGGCCGCTGGAGGCCCTGAACAAGGCCGACATGCAGGCGCTGCTCGCGGACGCCGGCGTGGAGAACTTCGACTTCGAGTACGTGCGCCAGAGCGGCAAGCGGGCCTACACGCGGCCGACCTCGCGCACCCACTACCTCGTCGACGCGACGGGGCCCACGGTGGACATCGTGAAGCGCGAGCCGGACCTGCAGTCTCGCATGATCGAGCTGCACAAGGGCCACGGCCCGACGGTCTTCAAGACCTTCCAGAAGGTGTTCGCCCTCGGCATGGTCTTTATCATCCTGAGCGGTCTCTGGCTCGGCCTCACCGCGCCGCGGCTCGTGCGCAACACCACCATCTCCTTCGGTGCGGGCCTCGCGCTGTTCCTGGTGCTGGTGCTGGTCTAGCCGTCTTCCGGGGCCGGGGTGGCCTCGCGGTGCGCCTCGAGGACCGCCAGAAACGCCGGCCCGTATTTCTCGCGCTTGCGCTCGCCCACGCCGCTGATGGCACCGAAGGCGTCGAGGTCCCGGGGCTGCTCCAGGGCCAGGGCCTGCAGCGTGCGGTCGTGGAAGATGACGTAGGGCGGCACGCCCTGTTCCCGGGCCAGCTCCATGCGGCAGCTGCGCAGCGCCTCCCACAGCGCCGGGTCGAGGTCGCCCTCGGGCACCGCGGTCGGCGCGGCCCGGCGCCGGGCGGCCCCGCCGCCGGCGCGGCTGTCCCGCCGCAGCGGCAGTGTTTCCTCGCCCTTCAGTAGCGGCCGGGCCTTCTCGCGCAGGCGCAGGGCGCCGTAGCGCTCGAGGTCCACGGCGAGGTAGGCGCTGGCGACCAGCTGGCGGAACACGCTGCGCCACTGGTTCACGTCGAGGGCGCTGCCGACGCCGAAGGTGGGCAGGTTGTCGTGGGCGAACTGGCGCACCTTGTCGCTGTCGACGCCCCGGAGCACGTCCACCAGGTGGCCGACGCCGAAGCGCTGCCCCGTCCGATACACCGCCGACAGGGCCATGCGCGCCGCCTCGGTGCCGTCCCAGGTATCGACCGGCTCCAGGCAGGTGTCGCAGTTGCCGCAGGGTTCGGGGAGCTCCTCACCGAAGTAGCCGAGGAGCGCCTGCCGCCGGCAGCCGGTGATCTCGCAGAGGCCGAGCATGGCGTTCAGCCGCTGCTGCTCGGCGCGCTTGTGCTCCTCGCTGCCCTGGGAACTGTCCATCATCTGCCTGAGCTTCATCACGTCCTGCAGGCCGTAGACCAGCCAGGCGTCGGCGGGCAGCCCGTCGCGGCCGGCGCGGCCGGTCTCCTGGTAGTAGGCCTCCACCGTCTTGGGCAGGTCCAGGTGCGCGACGAAGCGCACGTCCGGTTTGTCGATGCCCATGCCGAAGGCGATGGTGGCGACCATCACCAGTCCCTCCTCGCGCAGGAAGCGGGCCTGGTTGGCGGCGCGCTCGGCGCTGTCCAGGCCGGCGTGGTAGGGGAGGGCCTCGAAACCCTGCTGGCGCAGCCAGCGCGCGGTCTCGTCCACCTTGCGCCGGGAGAGGCAGTAAACGATGCCCGCATCCCGCGGGTGCTCGTCGCGCAGGAAGCGCAGCAGCTGCTGCCGCGGGTTGTCCTTGAGAGCGATGCGGTAGCGGATGTTGGGGCGGTCGAAGCTGGCGATGAACTGGCGCGCGTCCTCCAGGCCCAGGCGGCGGGCGATCTCGCCGCGGGTGCGCGCGTCAGCCGTGGCGGTGAGGGCGATACGCGGCACCCCCGGGAAGCGCTCGGCCAGGATATCGAGCTCGAGGTAGTCAGCGCGGAAGTCGTGACCCCACTGGGACACGCAGTGCGCCTCGTCAATGGCAAAGAGCGCCAGCGTGGCCTCGTCGAGGAGTTCCAGGGTGCGCGGCTGCAGCAGCCGCTCCGGGGCAACGTAGAGCAGGTCCAGCTCGCCGTCGCGCAGTGCCCGTTCCACCGCCCCGGCGCTCGCCGGGTCGAGGCTGGAGTTCAGGTAGGCGGCGCGCACGCCCAGCTCGCGCAGGCCGTCGACCTGGTCCTGCATCAGCGCGATGAGTGGCGACACGACCACCCCGCAGCCGGGACGCACCAGCGCCGGCAGCTGGTAGCAGAGCGACTTGCCGCCGCCGGTGGGCATGATGACCAGCGCATCGCCGCCCGCCAGTAGCGTATCGACGATGGTCTCCTGGGGCGGACGGAAGCTGTCGTAACCGAAAACCGCCTGCAGGGTGTCGCGGGCGGCACTCACTGGCTGTGAAAGCCCACCGCGGGGATGCCGCGCTCCAGGGCGCCGAAGAAGTCGCGCAGCGCGTCGGAATCACCGCTGAGCTCGGCGCCGCCGGTGAGCAGGGCCCAGCGCAGGTCCGCCTCGCCGAGGAGCACCTTCCTGAGCTTGTCGGTTTCCAGGGTGAGGGTCGCGTCGGCGCCGGCCAGCGCCTCCGCGGGGGGTACGTCGTCGCGGTGCAGGACGGCGTTGCGCAGGGTCAGCAGGTAGGCTTCGCCGCTGTCGGTGAGCACGAAGGCGACCTGCAGCCGGCGGTCGCCGATGCGCTCGGCGGCGACGCGGTAGCGCATGGCGTCGAGCAGCACGGGGATGGGCAGGTCGCTGCCCCGGGCGATGTCGCTGATCGTTTTCGCGAGGTCTTCGGGGTCGATGCTGCCATCGAGTTCGCCGGCGCCCGTGAGGTACCAGTTGCGCCACTGCGGGTTGGTCTCGGCATAGCCGAGGGTGCGCAGGGCGGCGGCCTTGAGCAGCCGCGCGTCCTCGTCGGCAGGGTCCCGGCGCAGGGCCAGGGTGGTGAGCTCGGCGCACCACTGCGGATCGCCCTCGGCGAGGGCGGCCTGGGCCTTGCGCAGCACCCGGTCGCGCCCGCCCATGAGGTCGACGAGGCGCCGGCCGCGCTCGGCGGGCGCCGTGCGCCGGAACTGGGTGGCGTCGCCTTCGTGGACGCCGAGGTAGCCCACGAACTGCTGGGCGGCGTTGTACTGGGGGGTGCCGTACATGGCGCGGGTATAGGGGTCGCGGTCGAGAAAGGGGGGCAGCGCCTGGAAGCGCGCGCTCAGCTGGTCCGGCGTCTCGCCCTTGAGCATGAAGCGCACGGCCTGGTCGTGCAGGTAGAGAATCGCATCGCCATGGGTTTCGACCACGGCGGTGATGGCCTCGCGGCCGACGATGGGCCCGGGCAGGTGTGTGCCGAGGAGGTACTCCACGTCGAACGCCAGGGCCTTGCGGCCGGCGGCGGCCCACTTCTGCGCATCGCGGAACTTGGCGCCCCGGATCGTGTACAGGTTGGCGAGCGCCGGGTAGAGCTCGTCGCCGAGCAGCACAACGCGGTGCGCGGGCAGGTACAGGCCGATCTCGCTCGCGGCCTCGCCGCCGGTGTGGAACAGCTCGAAGTCGACTCCGCCGGCGCTGAAACGCCCATCGGCCTCGACCAGACGGTTCGGTGGCACATAGCCGCGGCTGCCGCCGACGAACTGCCGGCCGCAGCAGCCCTGGTGCACATTTTCTTCGGCCGGCAGCGCAGCGCCGAACATGTACATGGCGCGCAGGCCCATGATCGGGCCAACGACCTCGTTCTCGTCGCGGTACTCCGCCGGGAAGTTGTGCCAGGCGTAGATCGGCAGCTCGCCGCTTGCCGCCCGCGCCGGGTCGACCAGCTGGTCGGTGCCCGAGACGTGGTCCACGTGGTGATGCGAGTAGACGATGGCGGCGATGGGCTTGTCACTCAGGTTGGCAATGGCCTTCGCGAGCAGTCGGCCGTGGGCCCGGTTCACCCCGGTGTCGTAGACCACCAGCCCCTCCGGGCCTTCGATGACGATGCTGTTCGCGGCCCAGCCGCCGAGGTTGCGCAGCAGCCACACGGGGGTCTTGCCGACCCGGCTCACGTGCGGCGCGAAGTACTCCTTGTGGGCCAGGAAGTAGTCCGGGAAACTGCGTTCCACCGCGAGCAGGGAGCGGTCCAGCTCGAAGGGACCGGCGTCGGCGGCCGGGTTCTCCGGCAGCTCCCCGGCGGGAGCCCCGGACTGGCCGCAGGCCGCGAGCAGGGCGGCCAGGGCCAGGGCCAGGGCGATGAGCGGTGTTTTCATGGCGGGAGTCCTCGGGCCGACGCGCTCCGCATGGTACCGCAGTAGGGGCGGCGCGCCACGGTCATGGCCGACCACTGCCCCAATTCCGCGCAATCTGCTAGCGTAAACGCCCTTGCAGGGATGGACGGACGCAGCATGGCGCAGCTCGAGCAACTCCGCGAACTGGTAGGTGCAGGCGGCTTTCTCCCGGCGGAGGCCGTGGCGGAGCGCTCCGCGGGTATCTGGCGGGCGGACCACCTGGAGGCCGGGGCCCTGGTCCGGCCGCAGAGTACGGAGGAAGTGGCCCGCGTGATCGCCTGGTGCAACGAGCACGGCGTGGCCGTGGTCGCCCAGGGCGGGCTCACTGGGCTGGTGCACGGCGCCGATGCGTCGCCCGAGCAGGTGATCCTCTCCCTGGAGCGCATGCGCGCCATCGAGGGCATCGACCCGCGCCAGCGCACGGCCACGGTACAGGCGGGCGTGACGCTGCAGGCGCTGGAGGAGGCGGTCGACGCCGAGGGGCTGCTCTTCCCGCTGGACCTCGGCGCCCGGGGCACCGCCACCCTCGGCGGCAACGCCGCCACCAACGCCGGCGGCAACCGGGTGATCCGCTACGGCATGATGCGCGACATGGTGCTCGGCCTCGAGGCCGTGCTGGCTGACGGCACGGTGGTCTCGTCCATGAACCACCTGATCAAGAACAACACGGGCTATGACCTCAAGCAGCTGTTCATCGGCTCCGAGGGAACGCTGGGGGTGATCACCCGCCTCGTGCTGCGGCTGCGGGAGAAGCCCGCCACCCGGTCCATGGCCCTGGTCGCCGTCGACGAGTTCGACAAGGTGGCGGCCCTCCTCAAGCACATGGATCGCGGCCTCGGCGGCTCCCTGTCCGCCTTCGAGGCGCTGTGGCAGGACTTCTACCGGCTGGTGACCTCACCCCCGGCAAAAGGGCGGCCGCCGGTGGCGCAGGACTACCCCTACTACGTGCTCCTCGAGAGCCAGGGCGCCGCGCGGGAGCTGGACGAGGCCCGCTTCCAGCACGCGCTCGAGGGGGCTTTCGAGGCGGGGCTCATCGCGGATGCGGCGGTGGCACAGTCAGAGGCGGACTGCCAGGCCTTCTGGGCCCTGCGCGATGATGTGGAGCAGACCCTGCACGGCGGCCTGCCGGTGATCTTTGACGTCTCCCTGCCGGTCGGGGCCATGGAGGCCTACACCGGGGCGCTGCCTGCCGCGCTCGAGGCGGCCATCGGCGGGCACCGGCTGTTCATCTTCGGCCACCTCGGCGATGGCAACCTGCACGTGATCGTGCAGGTGGCGCCGGCGGACTACGAGCGCCTGCGGCCGAAGGTGGAGGCAGTGGTCTACGAACCGCTGGCGGCGGTGGGGGGCTCCGTCTCCGCGGAGCACGGTATCGGCCTCGAGAAGAAACCCTGGCTCGCGCTGTCGCGCTCCCCTGCCGAACTCGCGCTCATGCGGCGCCTCAAGGAGACGCTGGACCCGCGGGGAATCCTCAACCCCGGCAAGATCCTGTGAGCGGGTGGCTTTCCGCATGAAGGGTCGGCGCCGATGAAGGCCTTGCTGCAGCGCGTGGCCGAGGCGGCGGTCAGCGTCGATGGTCGCGAAACGGGCCGCATCGGCCCGGGCCTGCTGGTGTTTCTCGGCCTCGACCGGGGTGACGACCGGGCGGTGGCCGAGCGGCTCCTGTCCCGGGTGCTGCGCTACCGGGTCTTCGCCGACGAGGCCGGCCGCATGAACCGCAGCGTCGCCGACAGCGGCGGCGGCGTGCTGCTGGTGTCGCAGTTCACGCTATCGGCCGATACCGGCCGCGGCCTGCGGCCGAGCTTCTCGTCGGCGCTGCCGCCGGCGGAGGCCCGGGCCCTGTACGGGGAATGCCTCGCCTGGCTGCACACGCAGCACGCGCCGGTGGCGGCGGGTGAGTTCGGCGCCGACATGCAGGTGAGCCTGGTCAACGACGGCCCGGTCACCTTCCTGCTCGAGTCCTGAACGCGATGAGCCTCTCGCTGGCGGAGGCCGGGGCCCTGGCGGGCCTGCTCTGCGACCTGACCGACGAGCTCCTGTACGCGCCACGCGCGGCGGGCCTTGCGCGCGAGGCGCCCTGGCACCGCTACGGCGCCCGCGTCGGCAGCGGCCGCCAGACCTGCCTGCGCCACTACCCGGACGGACGGCTGGAAATCACCTACGGACGGCGCATGGTGCAGGACAAGTACGACCGGGAGCACTCGCGGGTCTGGGCCACGAGCCGCGAGCTCGCGCGTTACGGCTGGTTCGGTGGCAGCGTTTCACCCGCGCACACGCTGGCGCACACGGCGCTGCACGAGTTTGCCCACCTGCTGCAGGCGGTCCGCGGCCAGCGCCGGGCCGGCAGCGTGCACAACGCCGCTTTCTACCGCACCCTCGGCGGACTCCACGAGGCCGGCGACGGCGAGCGCCTGCACCGGGCGCTGGTCGAGCGGGCCGGGGCCGCCGGGCTGCCCCTCGGCTTCCGCGAGCCCGGCGATGCAGAGCGGGCCCTGCGCAGTGCCAGGCAGCAGGCCTACGCCGCGCTATCGGTGGGGGATCGCGTCCGCCTGCGCGGCCGCGACCGGGACTACGTCGGCACCGTGCGCCGCATCAACCGGCGCACCGTCAGCTGCGACCTCGACGGCGGCGGCCGCATGCGCTTCTCTGAGCACGCGGATTTCGAGCGGCTCTAGCTCGGTGGCCTAGGGCGCGCCGGCAAGGTAGTCGAGGGTAAGCTCGGTGAGGGCCTTTACGCCCAAGGGGAGGGCCCGTTCATCGGCATAGAAGCGCGGTGAATGGTTCGGGGCCACCAGCGCCGGGTCGTCCGGCGCGACGCCGAGGAAGAAGAACAGGCCGGGAACCGCCTCGGCCAGGTAGGAGAAGTCCTCTGCCCCGGTCACCGGGCGCGCCTCGACGTAGCCGGGGCCGGCCACGCGCTGCAGGGTCGGCGCCATGCGCCGGTAGAGCGCCGGGTCGTTGCGTGTCACCGGGTAGCCGAGGTCGACGGCGACGTCCGCCGTGGCGCCCGCGCTCTCGGCGATGTGCGTCGCCGTGGCCTCGATGCGGCGGTGGATATCCGTGCGCGTGTCCGCATCGAAGGTGCGGATCGTGCCCTCCAGCTCCACGGTCTCCGGGATGATGTTGTTGCGCACGCCGCCCTCGATGCGGCCCACGCTCACCACCGACGGCGTGAGCGTGGCATCGAGCTGGCGTGCGGGGATGGTCTGCAGGCCCAGTACGACCTGGCTGGCGGCCACCACCGGGTCGACGCCCATCCACGGCATGGCGCCGTGGGTCTGGGTACCGTTCACGGTGATCGTGAAGCGGTCCGCGGAGGCCATGATGCCCTCGGGCCGGCTGGCGATCACGCCCACGGGCATGGGAAAGACGTGCAGGCCGAAGACGGCCTCCGGCACCGGGTCGGCGAAGGCACCCTCGCGCAGCATCAGCTCGGCGCCGCCTTCCTCGCCCTCGGGCGCACCCTCCTCGGCGGGCTGGAACAGGAAGAGCACCGTCCCCGGCAGCTCGTCGCCGAGGCCGGCAAGGATCTCTGCCACCCCCATGAGGATGGCCACGTGGTTGTCGTGGCCGCAGGCGTGCATCACGCCCACTTCCTCGCCGTTGTACTCGGTGGTGACCTTCGAGGCGAAGGGCAGGTCGACCTGCTCGGTCACCGGCAGCCCGTCCATGTCGGCGCGCAGGGCGACCACAGGGCCGTCGCCGCCGCGCAGGACGCCGACGACCCCGGTATGGGCGACGCCGGTGCGCACTTCCATGCCGAGGTCCTCCAGGTGCTCCGCCACCAGCCCGGCCGTGCGGAACTCCCGGTTGCCGAGCTCCGGGTGCTCGTGAATATCCCGGCGCCAGGCGACCACCTTCGGCGTCACGGCGGTGACGCTGGCGTCGAGGTCGGCGGCCGTTGCGCCGTTGCCGAGGAAAGCGGCAGCCAGCGAGATAGCGGAGAAGAGGGCGGTTCGGGCAAGGGCAGGCATGGGCGTACTCGTGATTGGCAGTGAGGGGGAAAGCGTACAGCACCCCGCCCGGCCAGGGCTATACTGGACGGGCACAGCGCCGAGGAGCCCGCCATGCCGCCAACCACCCTGCACCGCCGCCAACTGCTCGCCGGGCTCGCCGCCGGTGCTCTCGCTGCCGGGCCCCTGCGCAGCCTGGCGGCCGGCGCACCGCCGGCGCTGGGCGCCGGCATCCGGCTGATCGCCAACGAGAACCCCTACGGGCCGTCGCCGGCGGCGCTGGCGGCCATGAGAACGGCGGCGTCCCGCGGCGCCTACTACCCGGGCCCGGAGCGGAGCGAGCTGATCGGGCGCATTGCCGCCGCGAACGATCTCGCCGAGGAGGCGGTGGTCGTGAGTTCGGGGTCCTCGGAGGCGCTCAATGCGGCCTGCCTGGCCTGGGGCAAGGCGGGACGCATCGTCGCGCCGGCGGTCACCTTCGATATCCAGCTGCGCTACGCGGAGCGCCTCGGCGTCACCGTGCAGCGGGTGCCGCTGGCCGGGGACCTGCAGATCGACCTCGATGCGATGGCGGAGGCACCGGGAACGGACGTTCGATATTGGCGCTGTTGATTTTTCGGGATGCGGCCCGGCGACCCGGTAACGCCTCCGAACAATATATTGCGCATTGACAGAGAGCCAAGGTCGAAGCCATCGGAAGAGTGGCTGATGCGGTCACTCGGGTTACTGGCACCGGCGACATAGAGCAGAGGAAGCCAGTGATCCGGGGTCGGATGCGCGCGCAACCCGTCATCAGTCTCCGACGCGAGCGACAGCAGAGCCGCGTAGTCGCGCTGTTCCAGGGTTGCGACAACCGCGTTGTCGAATCGGCGCGCCCAGTCCGGAGTACTGAGATCGCCTGTTCGCATTCGCGAGGAGGCATCGCGTAGATTGTGAACAACATTTCCACTGGCCAGAATCAGCACGCCTTCCTCGCGCAACGGCGCCAGTGTGCGACCAATCTCGAAATGACGCCTCGGACTGAGACGCCGATCGATGCTGAGCTGGATCACGGGGATGTCTGCCTTGGGATACATCCACCGCAGCACGCTCCAGGTTCCATGATCCAGCCCCCAGTCCATGCTGCTCCCTGCTGACCCCGGGCCCAGCATCTGCAATACCCGTTGCGCCAGGTCCGCATGGCCCGATGCCGGATAGTGGATTTCGTAGAGCGCCTGCGGAAAGCCTCCGAAATCATGGATCGTCCTTGGCTGCTCGTTGGCCATGACCCACGTGCCATCGACAAACCAGTGGGCGGAGATTGCGATAATGGCACGCGGGCTGGGAACGGATTGCGTCAGGGCCGCAAAGCCGCGGCTCCAGCGATTTTCCTCAAGCGCGTTCATCGGGGAGCCGTGTCCCGCAAAGATCGTGGGCATAGTTCCTGGTATGTGTTCTGTCGCCATTCTTGCTCTCCGTTCGGACTGGGGACGATCGCTGTTGGCTGTTGAAAGGCGTCCCGCGATTTCTGCTGAAGCGGACGCCAGGTTTGGCGGCTTCTTCCAGATGCCTGTGATGGCTCACCTCGTGCCAGCTTCCGACCGCTGTCGATCGGGATGTACTCGACCCGCGGCGCCAACGGGGGCATGGTTGTCCGAAACCTTCGTGTGACCAAGCCGCCTTTAAGCAGTTGCGCAAGCGCCTTCGAATTCAGGCCCGTCGTCCTCGATCCGGCCCAGAGTCCTGAGCCGGCCGAGGAGACGGCGGTGTGCGCTTTGCAATTCGGGTGTCATCGAGTACCGATCCGGCCCGCAAGAACACGATCCACAGATGCGCGGCCTGCGCCGCTGATCGCCAGCGAGACCGACGCGGCCAGCAGCGCCAGGCCGAACTCGTAGCCATTGTTGCTCATGAACAGGCCGTTGCCGATGTGCACCGCGAAGATTGCCACGACCATCGTGAAGGCCAGCACGGCTGCGGCGGGACGAACCAGAAGCCCCGCGATCAGCGCCAGGCCGCCGAAGAACTCGGCACCGCCGGCCAGAAGGGCCATGAGGTAGCCAGGCTCGAGGCCGATCGAGGCCAGCCACTGGCCGGTGCCTTCCAGGCCATAGCCGCCGAACCAACCGAACAGCTTCTGAGCACCGTGAGCGGCGAAGATGATGCCGACCGGAATACGCAGGGCGATGGTGGCCCAGTTCGCATCGGTCGCAACAAGACCCTGGATCAGATTCTTGAACATGGATGTCTCCTGATTGGCTGTGAAGTGTGTGTCGGTGGTTGACGTTGCTGCGATTGTCATGGGAACTCTCCTCTCTGAGTGAATGGGCTGCGAAAAGCTCGCGACTGAGATGTCACTCTAAAAGCGCACCTTGGAGAGATAAACATGCTAGATTGAGATTGACTGTGCCGAATTATTGAACAATTAAACAGATGCCTGAACTTACCTTGGCCCAGACTATGTATTGGCTAGGCCAGGCGGCGGGCGCTGGTCCTGGCGGCTACCTTCTTTCTGATCTGGAGTGCCTTAACGATGGATCGCTTCCTCGAGATGCAGACCTTTACCTGCGTGGTTGATGCGGGCAGCTTCGTCGGCGCCGCCGATGCGCTAGGCGTGTCTAAGGCCGCGGTCTCGCGCCACGTTAACGAGCTGGAGTCGCGCCTCGGTGTCCGCTTGCTGCATCGGACCACGCGACGGCTTTCACTCACGTCGGAAGGAGAAGTTTTTCTCGCCCGTTGCCGGGAGCTTCTATCGAGCCTCAATGAAGCCGAGGCAGAGATTACGGCCAGCAGCGATACCGCGCGCGGGTTGCTGCGTGTGAACGTGCCGGTGACTTTTGGTATCCGTCGGCTGGCGCCGCTCTGGGGAGAATTCCGGGAACGCCATTCGCAGGTCCGGCTCGACATCACGCTGGCGGACCGTCTGGTCGACTTGGTCGAGGAGGGCTATGACCTGGCGATTCGCATCGGCGCGCTGGACAGCTCCAGCCTGGTCAGCCGCCGGCTCACGGTGACGCGGCTGATCTTGTGTGCGGCGCCTGAATATCTGGCCTCGCATGGCACACCCGAACATCCCGACGAACTTCAGGATCACGCCGTCATTGGCTACAGCTATTTTTCCAGCGGCGACGCATGGCAACTGGAAGGACCGGAGGGCCCCGTCATCGCCTCTACCCGCCCTTGCATCCATAGCAACAACGGTGACACCTGCCGCGGGGCTGCGCTCGCCGGCCAGGGAATCATCCTGCAGCCCGATTTCTTGGTTGGCGACGACATCGCGGCCGGAACCCTGGTCGAGTTGATGCCCGAGTATCGCGCGGCCGAACTAGGCGTATACGCCATTTACCCGTCACGCCGGCATATTGCGCCCAAGATCCGAGCTCTGATCGCGTTCCTGAGCGAGCACTTCGCGGATACACCCGCCAGCTAACCGCAGACGCGAAGGAAGCGACTTCCTCGCCATACTGTCTCACTATCAGCAACAATTAGTTTCGAAAAGCCCTGTTTATTCGAAATCTATGGCCAAATATGCTGTTTCGCATCGTTCAAATACTGCATTCCCACGGGAGACGAAATCATGCTCGTCAATGGCCGCTGGTCCGAAAACTGGCATCCGGTCCAAAACAGCGATGCGAATGGCCGGTTCATACGGCAGCGTTCGGGATTCCGCGATCGCATCGGCGGCGACTCGGCGTTTGCGCCGGAGCGGGGGCGCTATGTGCTGTACCTGGCCTACATCTGCCCCTGGGCTTCGCGCGCGCTGATCGCCCTGCGGCTGAAGGGGCTGGAGGATGTCATCGATGTCCGCGCCGTCGATCCGCGGCTCGGCGACCAAGGCTGGGCGTTCACCCGCGATATGGGCAGCGACGTCGATGACGTCAATGGCGCCAGCCACATGCACGAACTCTACACGCAGGCCGATCCCGCCTACACCGGCCGCGCGACCGTGCCCGTCCTCTGGGACCGCAAGCGCTGGACCATCGTCAACAACGAGTCGGCGGACATCCTGCAGATCTTCGACCGCGATTTCGGCGCGCTGGCGCACCATGACATCGACCTGCGCCCAGCCGCGCTGGAGCAGGAGATCGCCGAGGTGAGCGCCTACCTTTACACAGACTTCAACAACGGGGTCTACCAGGCCGGGTTTGCGGGGAGCCAAAGCGCGTACGACGAAGCGGTCGGCAAGGTGTTCGCGGCGCTGGATTGGATGCAGCAGCGTCTTGGCACGACACCCTGGCTGGTCGGCGATCAGTTGACGGAGACCGACATCCGCGCCTTTGTCACGCTGGTGCGCTTCGAACTGGCCTACTCCGGCCTGTTCAAGTGCAACCTGATGCCGCTGTCCGCCTACCCGGCGGTGTACGACTACCTGGTCCGACTGCTCAAGATCCCGGCCTTCGCGGCCAGCGTTCGCCCGGATCACATCAAGGCGGGCTACTACTCGATCAAGGCCCTGAATCCGGGTGGGATCATTCCCGCCGGGCCGGCGCTCGACTACATGCCCGCCTGCTTGAGATCGCAAACAAGTGTCCGGTGTATCGCACGCTGAGCTCGGAAATTCGGATTCAAACACAGGAGATCAAGTCATGAGCATCCAAGCCACAGCGGACCCCGCCTGCAACGGCTGCGAGTCGACCCCCGACATCGCAACCCTGATCGATGGCAAGCCGCGCGATATCGGCGGCTTCGGTGTGCGGCGGCTCCTTCCGTCGGCCGCTCGCCGTCGGGTCGGCCCTTTCGTGTTTTTCGACCACATGGGTCCGGCGAACCTTGCTGCGGGCCAGGGACTGGATGTGCGGCCCCACCCGCATATCGGCCTGGCCACGGTTACCTACCTGTTCGACGGTGAGATCCTGCACCGCGATAGCCTGGGTTCGCGGCAGGCAATCCGCCCTGGCGCCGTCAACTGGATGACGGCCGGCAGCGGCATCGTGCATTCCGAGCGCAGCGCCGATCAGGAGCGCTGGAACCCCTCTCAGCTCGACGGACTGCAACTCTGGGTGGCGCTGCCCAGCGCCCACGAGGAGACCGATCCCAGCTTCCACCATCACCCAGCGGATTCGCTGCCGCTGGTGGATCGCGACGGCAACCAGCTACGCGTTCTGGCCGGCGAGGCCTACGGTGCCAGTTCGCCAGTGCACGTGCTCTCGCCACTGTTCTACGTGGAGGCTTTCCTGTCGGCCGGTGGAACCCTGAACCTGCCAGACGATTATGCCGAGCGGGCTCTGTACGTCGTCGAAGGCGCGGTTTCATGCGGGCCGGAACGCGCCTCACCGGGCCGCATGCTGATATTCGAGACCGGCCGCGCGATCCGCATCAGCGCCGAGCATGGTGCGCGCGTCATGCTTTTCGGCGGGGAACCGCTGGACGGCGAGCTGCACATCTGGTGGAACTTTGTCTCCAGCTCAACGGACAGAATCGAGAAGGCGCGTCACGACTGGCAGGCCGGACTTTTTCCCACGGTGCCCGGCGATGAGCGTGAGTTCATCCCTGCACCCCACTGAATCGGAGGAATACATCATGAATCGAGTTGCGCCAACTGACGCCCCCATCCAGGAACTACTGAGCAAGCGCTGGAGCCCGTATGCGTTTGATCCCGAACGCACGGTCGCTGCCGAAGACCTGCATGCACTCTTCGAAGCCGCGCGCTGGATGATGTCGTCCTACAACGCCCAGCCCTGGCGCTACATTGTCGGCACGCGCGATGGCAGTCCCGAGATCCGTGACCGCATTTTCAACGTGCTGCTGGAGGGCAACCAGCCTTGGGCCAGGAATGCGCCGGTGCTCGCTCTGGGCATCGTGCAGCACAACTTCGAACACAACGGCAAACCTAACAAGGCCGCGGTTCACGACCTCGGCGCCGCCTCCGCCGGTTTGACCTTCGAAGCAGCGGCTCGCGGCCTGGCCGTCCACCAGATGATCGGCATCGATCCAGACAAGGCGCGTGAGACATTCGAGCTGGCGGACGGGCTGGAGGCTTTCACCGGTCTGGCCATCGGCTACCCCGGCGAGGCGTCCATGATTCCCGACGAATACGCGCAGCGTGACCGGCAACCGCGCGAACGTAAAGCGCTCGCCGAGATCATCCTCGCAGGATCGATCGGTTGAGCGCCTGTCCGGGTCGGCCGTCGGACGTTGAGACGGTCGCGCTCGCACGGTCCGATCCCGGGTTCCTGATAGTCTTCGTGGCTAGCGACAGAAAAACGGCCCGGTGGGCGTAACAAGCACGAAAGCATGATCGCGATAGGGGCTGAAATCCGAGTGGCATCATCGTGTCTCAACGTCGGGTGGCGCTTTTTGCGCGGCATGGAGGCGGCGGGATGCTACCGTGCTCACCGTTGTTCGCGCCGTCCCTGGAGCGAGGTTACACTTCGAGCCTGGCCCCAGGGCGGGCGTCTGTGCCCGCCCGCTCTCGCCTGACCAAACTGTGCTCGGCCCAGGAATAGGCGAAGAGGTAAGGAAGATGATTCACGGCATCCATGCCGCGGCGCCTTCATCCTGCGAAGCACCAGGGCTCGCGTCACCGCAAATCGCCGGTAGGCGATTTGCTGCTCGCCCGTCGGGCGCGGTGCGCCCGACCCCACGTCCGTTCCGGACGCGGTTTCAACCCAACAGCTTCAGCAAAAACGAAAAAAGCCCCGATGGGGCTTTTTTCGTTTTTGGTGGAGGCGGCGGCATCTTCCACCGCCTCGGCGATGGACAGGCCGGCGGCGCGGCGCTGGTTGGCGAACTCGACGATGAGAATGCCGTTCTTGGTCACCAGGCCGATGAGCATGATCAGGCCGATCTGCGAGAAGATGTTCAGCGTCTGGCCGAAGTACCACAGGGCGAGCAGCCCGCCGGTGATCGCCAGCGGCACGGTCAGCATGATCGCCAGCGGGTCACGGAAGCTCTCGAACTGCGCCGCCAGGACCAGGTAGATGAGCAGCAGCGCCAGGCCGAAGACGAAGACCAGGCTGCTGCCCGTCTCCACGAGTTCCCGGGACTCGCCGTCGAGGTCCGTGCTGAAGGTGTCGTCGAGCACCTCGTCGCCCACCTCGCGCATGGCATCCACCCCGTCGCCCAGGGTGTACCCCGGCGCGAGGTTGGCCGAGAAAGTCGCGGCCGTGAAACGGTTGAAGCGATAAAGTACGGGGGCCGAGCTCTGCTCGCGGCGGGTGACGAGGTTATCGACCGGGATCAGGGTGCCGGCGGCATCGCGCACCAGCAACCGCGACAGGTCGCCGGGATCGTTTCGCGCCTCCCGGAGCATCTGGCCGATGATCTCGTACTGCTGCCCGTCCTTGAGGAAATAGCCGTAGCGCTGCCCGGAGAGCGAGGCCTGCACCACGTCGGCGATCTCGCGGGCGCTGACGCCGAGGGCGTCGCTGCGCGTGCGGTCGATCTCGAGGACCAGTTCGGGCTGGTTGAACTTGAGGTCCACCTGCACGAAGCTGAATTCCGGTCGTGAGCGGGCCGCTTCGAGGAAGCGCGGGATCACCTCGCGAACCTTCTCAAGGTCGGAGTTCTGCACCACGAACTGCACCGGCAGGCCGCGGCCACCGGTATTGATGGTGGCCGGCTGGCGCACGAAGGTGCGCACGCTGCTGACCTCCGACAGCCCCTGCTCGAGCAGGGGCACGATCTCCTGCTGCGACAGCTCGCGCTCTTCAGCGTCCTTCAAAATCACTCGGGAGAAGCCCGTATTGGTCGTCGTCGATGCACCGAAGCCCGGGGAAGTCACGGTAATGGTCGCCTCCAGCACGTCGCCGATGGCGCGGCGCACCGCCCGATCGACCTCGTTCATGGCCTCGAACATGTAGTCGAAGCCCGCCCCCTGCGGCCCGTCGGCGTTGAGCACCAGCAGCCCCCGGTCCTCGAGCGGCGCCAGCTCCTCCGGCAGCGCGCGGTAGAGCACGGTGATGAGCGCAGCAACACCCACCATCATTCCCAGCAGCGAGGCGAGCGCGACGAACCGGGTAAAGCGGCGTTGCCCGCCACCGAGCGTAAAACGAAGAATCAAATCCCAGGAGAGCGGCATAGGGCTCGCAGCCGTTTCAGGTTCGCCGGAGAGCGATCCCTCTAGGCTCGGCGACCGTCCTGATTCGGGTCATATTGCCGCACCGGCGCTGGCTCCATGTTGCTTTCGCACCGTTGGGGGTCACCGCCACAGATCTCGCATTCCTGATCAATGCCGACTGCGCCAAGGCCACCACAGGATCCTTTGATGGGTGCGCGACCAAAAATCACGCCAACCGCCATTGCAGCCACAATCGCCATAAACACCAACAATGCGAGTACAAATGTCATGCTTCATTCTCCCGGTCTTGGCGCTTCATGAGCCCCCCTCAGCCAGCCATTGTGCCATGGTCGTGCTGGAAAACACCTCCAGCGTATCGCCGGAACGCTGGAGCAGATACACCGCGAGACCACGCTCCTCAGCGAGCACCAGGGCCTCAGCGGAACCCATGACGGTCAGCGCCGTC
>CAJWWA010000021.1 GCA_913048495.1 uncultured Halieaceae bacterium | reverse complement strand
GCCAGAGCAGACTCCTCAGCATGTTCGATTTCGAAACGCCGCCCCCGGCGTCCCGCGACCGCGCCCTGCATTTCGTGTTCCGCGAAGGACAGCTCGTGAGCGAACTGCGTTCCCCGGACGCCTGTGCGCTGAGCGAGCGGCAGCTGGCGGCGCATGGCTGGACCGTCTGCCGGGAGCAGTACATCGGCAGCTGGCAGGGCCGACCCTGCTTCGCGGTGGAAATCGAGACCGAGGCGCTGGACCCGATGCAGCACCACTGCGGCAGCCTGTACCAGCTGCTCGGCCGGGTCGAGGAACCGCTCTTCGCCCTGGCCGGCCGCGCCGCACAGCTGCTCGCCTGGGAGCGGGACCACCGCTACTGCGGGCGCTGCGGCGAGCCGATGGCCCTGGACGGGCGCGAACGGGCGATGCGCTGCGCGGGCTGCGGCCGCAGCGTCTATCCGCGCATCTCCCCCTGCGTCATCGTGCTGGTGACCAACGGGGAGCACCTCCTGCTCGCGCGCAACGCCCGCACGCGGCGGCCGTTCTACAGCACCCTGGCGGGTTTCGTGGAGGCGGGCGAGAACCTCGAGCACTGCGTGGCCCGGGAGGTGCGCGAGGAGGTCGGTGTGGAGGTCGACGAGCTGCGCTACTACGGGTCCCAGCCCTGGCCGTTTCCGGACCAGCTCATGGTGGGCTTTCACGCCCGCTACGCCGGCGGCGATATCCGCTGCGAGCCGGGCGAGATCGCCCACGCGGACTGGTTCCACTACCGGGACCTGCCACCGGTGCCGCCGCCGCAGTCGATCGCGGGGCAGCTGATCCAGACCTACATCGACGAAATCGCCTGAGGGCGGGGGAGCGCGACACGTGGAATTCCTGAGTGAGGTCGGCCTTTTCCTGGCACAGGCGGTGAGCGTCGTGCTCGCACTGCTCCTGCTGGTGCTCGGCATCGCCGTGATCGCCCAGCGCCAGAAGAAAAGCGGCAGCGACGGCCACATGGAAGTGCGCAAGCTGCACGAGCGCTACCGGCACCACGCCGATACGCTGGCCGAGGCCCTGGACCCGGAAGGCGCCAAGGCGGCGGCGAAGGCGCGGGAAAAGGCGGAGAAAGCCGCCGCCAAGGCGCGCAGCAAGGCGCGCAGCAAGGCGCACAAGCGGGCGCAGAAAGAGGCTCGCAAGGGCGCCGGGAAGGACAGTGAGCAGGGCGCGCCGCGCGAGCGGCCGGTGACCTTCGTGCTCGACTTCGACGGCGACCTGCGCGCGGCCGCCGCCGAACAGCTGCGCGAGGAGGTGAGCGCCGTCCTTGCCGCGCGGCGCGAGGGTGACGACGTGATCCTGCGCCTTGAGAGCCCCGGCGGCATCGTTCACGGCTACGGTCTCGCCGCGAGCCAGTTGCAGCGGCTGCGCGACGCCGGCATGCCGCTGACCGTCTGCGTCGACAAGGTCGCCGCCAGCGGCGGGTACATGATGGCCTGCGTCGCCGAGCGAATCGTCGCAGCGCCCTTTGCCGTCCTCGGCTCCATCGGTGTTGTCGCCCAGCTACCGAACTTCCATCGCTTTCTGAAGAAGCACGACGTCGACGTCGAGCTGCTCACCGCCGGCGAGTACAAGCGCACGCTGACGCTGTTCGGGGAAAACACGGACAAGGGCCGGCAGAAGTTCCAGGAGGAGCTGGAGGAGACGCACGAGCTGTTCAAGGCCTTCGTACACGAGAACCGGCCGGCGCTGGACGTGGCAGCGGTCGCTACCGGTGAGATCTGGTACGGCCGCCGGGCGCTGGAGGCGGGGCTGGTCGACGAGCTCAGCACCTCCGATGCGCTGCTGACGTCGCTGGCGGCAGAGCGTGACCTGCTGGCCGTGCGCTTCGTCCAGCGCCGCAACTGGCAGGACCGGCTCGGGGTGGCGGCCGAGGAGACGGTGACGCGCGCCATTCTCCGGCTCTGGCAGCGGGGTCTCGACCGGCGCCAGGTCTGAACGCCGGCGTCGCGGCTAGCTTTCCTCGCGGCGCAGCGCCGCCACCGCCTGGTGCTGGCTCAGGAACACCTCGCCGCTCAGGCGGTCGAGGAAATCCGTGCGCTTGAGCGCATCCATCACCGGCCCCTTGACTTCCGACAGGTGCAGCGAGATCCCGCGCTCGCGCAGGCGGTGGTCGATGTTCTCCAGCGCTTCCAGGGCCGACAGGTCGATCTCGTTGACCGCTGCGCACTGCAGGACCACGTGTTCCACCCCCGGCCGTGCCGCCACGATGTCGTAGATGGCGCTCTCGAGGTACGCGGCGTTGACGAAGTACAGGCTCTCGTCGACACGGATGGAGACGAGGTTCGGGTAGGTCACCACGTCGTGCCGGTCGATGTTCCGGTAGTGCTCCGTGCCCGGCACCGTGCCCACCACGGCGATGTGCGGCCGGGACGTCTTGTGCAGGTGGAGGGCGATGGAGGCGATGATTCCCGCGAGTACGCCGAGCTCGACCCCGAGCGCCAGGGTGACGGCGATGGTCGCCGTCACCGCGATGAAGTCCGAGCGCGAGTAGCGGTAGGCCAGGCGGACGATGCCCCAGTCGATCAGGGAGGTCACGGCGACGATGATCGTGGCCGCCAGCGTGGCCTTGGGCAGGAAGTAGAGCACCGGGGTCAGGAACAGGGCCGCCAGCGCGATGCCCGCGGCGGTGAACACGCTGGCCAGCTGCGTCTGCGCGCCGGCATCGAAGTTCACCACGGAGCGCGAGAAGCCGCCGGTCACGGGGAATCCGCTGGAAATCCCGGACGCCACGTTGGCCGCGCCCAGGGCGATGAGCTCCTGGTTCGCGTCGATGGCCTGGCGCCGCTTCGCGGCGAGGGTGCGGCCCACGGACACCGACTCGACGAAGCCGATGATGCTGACGAGGAGCGCGGAAACGGCCAGCTCCGACCAGAGCTCGGCATCGAACACCGGGGTGCTGAAGGCGGGCAGGCCGCTCGGCACGGCGCCGACGATGGCGACACCGCGGGCCTCGAAGCCGCCCAGGTAACTGGCCACGGTCGTGAGGACGATGATCAGCACCGGCCCGGCCTTTGCCACCATGCCCGCCGCGGTCTCCGAAAGCCCCGTGCGGGCGAGCAGCGGGGCCAGGCCCCGGCGCACCCAGAACAGGAAGAGCAGGGCGGCGGTCCCGGTGCCGAGGGTGACCGCGTTGAAGTCCGCCAGGTGCACGAGCAGCGAGTGGCCGAGGTCCAGCAGCGTTTCGCCGTGGGCGTGAATGCCCAGGATGTGGCGCAGCTGGGACATGGCAATGATGATTCCCGACGCCGTGATGAAACCGGACACCACCGGGTGGGACAGCAGGTTCGACAGCGCGCCGAAGCGCAGCAGCCCCATGGCGGCGAGCATGAGGCCGGACATCAGGGCCATGGCCACCGCGGCGCTGGCGTAATCGGCGGTGCCGGCCTGGGCGACCTTGCCCACGGCCGCTGCCGTCATCAGCGACGCCACGGCGACCGGGCCCACCGACAGCGTGCGGCTGGTGCCGAACAGCGCATAGGCCACCAGCGGCAGGATGCTCGCGTAGAGGCCCATCTCCGGCGGCAGGCCGGCGAGCAGTGCGTAGGCGAGGGACTGCGGGATCAGCATGATCGTGACGATCACCGCTGCCAGCAGGTCGCTCGCCAGGGTCGTACCGTCGTAGCCCCGGAGCCAGGCCAGGGGCGGCAGGAAGCGGGCCGGCCCCCCGTTCATGCAGCGCTGGCGCCGGGCTTGCTCCGTTCGGGCTCAACCATCCACTCGCGGCCGCGCAGCATGGCCTTCCAGTAGACCGGCGGCAGGATCTTTTCCTTGAGGATCCAGGCCAACCGCGAGGGCTTCTCGCCGTTGATCAGCCAGCGCGGGAAGCTGGGCAGCAGCTTGCCGCCGTAGCCGAATTCCGCGAGGACGATCTTGCCCCGTTCCACCGTGAGCGGGCAGGAGCCGTAGCCGTTGTAGTGCGCGACGCCGCGCGCCTTGCCGATGTCCTGCAGCAGGTTGTTGGCGACGATTGGCGCCTGCATGCGCGCAGCGGCCGCCGTCTTGGCGTTCGGTGCGTTCATAGCGTCGCCGAGCCCCCAGACGTTCGCGTAGCGCTTGTGCTGCAGCGTGTTCTGGTCCACGTCGACCCAGCCGGCCTCGTCGGCCAGGGGGCTGGCGCGGACGAAATCCGGGGCCGTCTGCGGCGGGACGACGTGGATCATGTCGAAGCGGGTGCTTTCCTCCACGGTTTCGCCATCGGCGTTCTGCGTCTCGAACCAGGCGGTGCGGCCCGGCCCGTCAACGCGCACCAGCCGCTTGCCGAAGTTCAGGTCGACGCCGTAGCTCTCCATGTAGGACATCAGCGCCGGGACGTACTCCTTGACCCCGAAGAGCACCTGGCCGGCGTTGTAGAAGGCGATCTCGATGTCGTTCAGGCAGCCGCTGCGTTTCCAGTGGTCCGAGGACATGTAAACGGCCTTCTGCGGCGCACCGGCGCACTTGATCGGCATGGGCGGCTGTGTGAACACGGCGCGGCCGCCGCGCAGCTGGCTCACCAGTTCCCAGGTGTAGGGGGCGAGGTCGAAGCGGTAGTTGGAGGTCACGCCGTTGTCACCGAGCGTCTCCACCAGGCCCTCGATGCCGTTCCAGTCGAGCTTGATCCCGGGCGCGACGATCAGCCGGTCGTAGTAGACGGGGCGGGCGTCCTCGAGGAGCACGCGGTTCTGGTCCGGCTCCAGGTCGCCGACGGCCGCCTGGATCCAGGTCACGCCGCGGGGGATGAGCGACGCGGTGGTCTTCACCGTCTCCTGCTGCGTGAACACGCCGGCGCCGACCATGGTCCAGCCGGGCTGGTAGTAGTGCACGGCCGCGGGGTCGATGATGGCGATGGCGAGGTCCTGCGTGCGCGCCACGAGGCTGGAGGCCACGGCGATACCGGCGGCGCCGGCGCCGACGATGACGATGTCGTAGTGGTCCCGGCGGTGCCCCGGGCCACTGGAGGCGGCCGCCTTGCCCTTCGCTGCCAGGACCTGCGACAGGTCGTAGCCGCAGGCCTTCGCCCGCGCCAGCAGCTCGTCGTCGGGCACGCCGAGACGGCGCTGGTAGAGGGTCCACAGGGTCATGGAGCGGGTGCCCGTGCGGCAGTAGGCGTGGATCGGCTTCTCCAGCTTTTCCCCCACCGCGAGAAAGTCGTCCACGTTGGTCTCGTTGACCTTGCCGGAGATGACCGGCACGTGGGCGACCTCGAGGCCGGCCTCGCGGGCGACGGCCTCGATCTCTGCAAAGGTGGGCTGGTCGTTGGCCTCGCCGTCCGGGCGGCTGCAGAGCAGGGACTTCGCACCGGAGGCGACGATGGCCGCGATGTCGGCCGCGGTGATCTGGGCGGAAACGGCGTACTCGTCGCTGACTCTTATGATATCGACGCTCATGACCCTATTCTCCCTTCGGTGCCAGGCGGCCGAGGTCCGGGCCGCCGAAGGCATTCAGCGGCAGCTTGAGGAAGAAGCGCTCGCCCTCAGCCGGCGGCATGTGCCCCGCGCGCATGTTGACCTGCAGCGAGGGCAGGATCAGCGTCGGCATGCCCAGGGTGGCGTCGCGCTTCTCGCGCATGGCCACGAACGCGTCCTCGGTCACGCCGTCATGAACATGGATGTTGTCCTTGCGCTCTGCCCCCACGGAGGTCTCGAACTCGAGCTCGCGCCCGTTCGGCAGGTAATCATGGCAGACGAAGATGCGCATGTCCTCGGGCAGCGCGAGGATGCGCTTGATGGAGCGGAAGAGGGTGGCCGCGTCACCGCCGGGAAAGTCGCAGCGGGCCGTGCCGTAGTCGGGCATGAACAGCGTGTCGCCGACGAAGATCGCGTCGCCGAGGACATAGGTCATGCAGGCCGGCGTATGCCCAGGCGTGTGCATGGCGTAGCCGGCGAGACCGCCGATGTTGATGGCGTCGCCCTCGGAGAGGAGCACATCGAACTGCGAACCGTCCCGGGCGAACCGCTGGCCGGCGGCAAAGACTTCGCCGAAGGTTTCCTGCACGGTGGTGATGTGGTCGCCGATGGCGATCCGGCCGCCGAGTTCCTGCTGGATGTAGGGCGCGGCCGACAGGTGGTCGGCGTGCACGTGGGTCTCGAGGATCCACTCGAGTTCCAGCTGGTTGTCGCGGATGAAGCTGATGATCTGGTCGGCACTCGCGTAGCTGATGGTGCCCGACGGGTAGTCGAGGTCGAGGACCGAATCGACCACGGCACAGGCGTTGCTGTCCGGGTCGCGGACCACGTAGCTGAGGGTGTTCGTGGGCTCGTCGAAGAAGGGGGTGACCACGGCCTTCAGGGCGTTGCCGGCGGCTTGGGCGCTTTGCATGGTGCTGTCTCCTGGCGTTATCGCTATCGGGAATTCATTGCGGGCGCGGACCGGGGGCCGCGCCTTCCTGGCCCTGCTTGAGCACGAGGCGTGCCAATAGCACCAGGGATAGCTTCCGTGGCGAGCCAGGTTATTGATAAACCGGGAATTTCATTCGATCTGGCCGTCAACCCCCGGGGTTTACGGGACCTGGTTTCTCGCGGGACTGTGCCAGCTGTGACACAATTGGCAGGATTTCCTGACAGAGCTGGCAAACATGAACGTCATCGCCCGCGATACCCACCCCACCGTCGCCCGCATGCTCGACAGCTACGACAGCCCCGCGATCCTGGTCAGCCGGGATTACGAAATCCTTGCTACCAACGACCTCTACCGCGACAAGTTCGGCGAGCTGGATCCAGGGGACGAGCGTCCGCGCTGCTACGCCGTCTCCCACGGCTATGACCGGCCCTGCGACGAGGCGGGGGAGACCTGCCCGCTACGCGCGGCCACCGCATCGCGCAACCGGGAGCGCGTGCTGCACATCCACCAGACCCCGCGTGGTGAAGAGCACGTGGATGTCGAGATGCTGCCGGTGTTCGACGAGGCCGGCGAGCTCGAGTTTTTCATCGAGCTGCTTCGCCCCCTGCGCACGGGCAGCGCCAACGAGCCCGAGCTGGCCATGACCGGCAGTTCGCCGGCCTTCAACGAGATGATGGGACTCATCTCGCGGGTGGCCCCCGGCGAGGTCGCCGTGCTGCTGACCGGCGAGTCCGGGTCCGGCAAGGAGCTGGCGGCCCACGCCATCCACCGCCACAGCCGGCGGGCGAAGCGGCACATGGTCACGCTGGAATGCGCAGGGCTCACCGAGACGCTGTTCGAGAGCGAGCTGTTCGGCCATGTGCGCGGCGCGTTCACCGGGGCCAACTTCCACAAGCCCGGGCTAGTCGAGGCGGCGAATGGCGGCACGCTGTTCCTGGACGAGATCGGCGATGTCCCGCTGCCGCTGCAGGTCAAGCTGCTGCGGCTTATCGAGACCGGCACCTACCGGCAGGTCGGCAGCACCGAGGTGCGCCACTCGGACTTCCGCCTGGTCTGCGCCACGCACAAGGACCTCGAGCAGCTGGTCGCCGAGGGGCAGTTCCGGGAAGACCTCTACTACCGGATCAACGTGTTTCCCATCCGGGTGCCCGCGCTGCGCGAACGGCTGGAGGACCTGCAGGGTATCGCCCGGCGGATCCTGGAGGAGCTGGGGGAGGGCAGGCACCACCACCTCACCCAGTCGGCCACGGACCGGCTTCGGCAGCACCGCTTCCCGGGCAACATCCGCGAGCTGCGCAATATCCTTGCCCGGGCGATGCTGCTGGCGAACACCAACGTCATCGACCGCGACGTGATCGATCGCGCCCTGGCGCCCTCCCGACAGCGACCGGCCGCGGAGGAGGGGGCGCCCGCTCCCAGATCCAGCGTTCCGGAGGACCTGAGCCTGCGGGCGGCCGAGCAGCGCTACCTGCGCTGGCTGCTGGCCCACCTTGGCGGTGACAAGCAGCGCGCTGCGGAGGCGGCGGGCATCAGCGTCCGCAGCCTCTATCGCAAGCTGGCGTAAGCGAGTGCCTGTCCCGGGTGGGGCAGGCGAACACCCTTCGATGATTCCCGGCTTCGCAGTGGCAGAAATAGATAGCACTGGATTTAACATAATACATTTATTTGCAGCGTCACTTGCCGCTGAGGCCCCAGGTTAGCTTTGAAAGTTGTTGCAAAAAATCTTTCAAAACACATTGGAAAGATGCTCTAAGGCTCTGTATTAATGCTATTTGTGATTCTCGCTTCTGCGGCGGTCGAGGGATGCTTCGTGTCCGGCTCCGCTGGGGCCAGGCGGCAAGGCCAGCATACGGCGATCCTCCGGGGTGCAGCTGCCTTTGCACAGGGCGGAAGATTTGCCGAAAGAAAAGTAGCCGAACAGCTCGGCATGGCGCAGGGTGGCACCGCTGCGGACCCTGTATCGGGGAAAGGCGTCGAGCGTCGCAGGCGCTGAGCCCCGCCAGGGGCCGCGACTCACCAAGAATGTATGTGTCTGTGTCTGTGTCTGTGTCCACAGAATTGCACCAGGGCAGCAAGCACCGCAGTCACATCTTGGTTGCAGCCCGATGGCGCCCGCGCGAAGTGCGGCGCTCACGCGAACTCTCGACGGCGCGAAGAGCGCCAACATGTTCCTCGGCGAAGGGCGAACCCCAAAGGAATTCACGCTGGGGCGCTATCCTGGCAGTGTCCGCGTTGCCGCGGGGCTTATCCACAAGTGCGCATAATATATATTATGTTAAATATAGGATCTGGCCACGCAGTCATCCACAAGCGGGAATAACGAGGTACCTCCACCCTGCTACTGGCGGCCGCCGGGGCGCTCTGGCACTCTTGGGCGCTTTCTCCCGTCACGGCTGCCGTACCGGGAGACCCACCCGCAAACCGAGGACACTTCATGCGCGCCTGGCAACTCCCCGCTTTCGGTCTCGACCATCTCACCCTCGGCGATCTGCCGACGCCGGAGCCCGGTCCCGGCGAGGTGCTGGTGCACTTTGCGGCGGCCAGCGTGAACCCCCGCGACAGCCAGATCATCGCCGGTCACTTCACGCCCAACGTGGACTTCCCGCTGGTGCCCCTCTCCGACGGTGCCGGCACGGTGGCAGCCGTCGGTGACGGCGTCAGCCGCGTCGCCGTCGGCGACCTCGTTGCGCCGACGTTCTTCCCCAACTGGCTCGACGGCGAGGCACTCGAAGACGAGCGCAAGGTTTCCGGTGGGCTCGAGGCTCCCGGGGTGCTGCGCGAGTACGGCGTCTATGCCGAGCACGCCCTGGTCAAGGCGCCGCCGGGCCTCTCGGCGGCGGAGCTCGCCTGCTTTCCCTGCGCGGGCCTGACCGCCTGGACGGCGCTGGTGGAAAAATCCGGGGTCGGCCCCGGCAGCTGGGTGCTGGTCCAGGGCACCGGCGGGGTCGCGACCGCCGCCCTGCAGTTCGCCGCGGCGCTGGGCGCCAACAGTATCGTGCTGTCCTCCAGCGACGAGCGCCTCGCGCGGGCCCGGGAACTGGGCGCGACGGAGACGATCAACTACCGGGACAACCCGGACTGGGGCGAGCAGGCCTACGCCCTGGCCGGCCATGGCGTCGACGCGGTCGTCGAGATCGGCGGCGCGGGCACCCTGCCCCAGTCCCTCGCTGCCATCCGCCACGGCGGGCACGTGAACGTGATCGGCTACATGGCCGGCGCCGCGCTGGACCTTACCGTGTTCCCGCTCATCATCCGCAATGCCAATATCCACGGCATCGGGACCGGGCACCGGGCAGCCTTCGAGGCCATGCTGGCCTTCGTCGGTGAAAAGGACCTGCATCCGCTGATCGCCCGCCGCTATGCCTTCGACGAGGCGCCGTCCGCCCTGCGCGACCTGGATGCCGGTGGCTTCCAGGGCAAGCTGGTGATCGACCTCCCGGGCTAGCGTCTGCCGGCCTGGCGTCGACTTGCCGACCCCGGCAGTCTAAGCTGGGGCAAAAAAACAGGGCAAAACCCCATGGCGCCAGGGAAACACACCGGGCTCGACGCCGCCATGCTCGAGCGGCTGGAAAAGCTGGCGGTCAACATCCCCGGCGTGATCTACCAGTACCAGCAGTGGCCCGACGGGCGCACCGCCTTCCCCTACTCCAGCGGCGGCATGCTGGCGGTCTACGGCGTCCGGCCGGAGCAGGTCGTCGAGGATGCCGGCATCGTGTTCGAGCGCATCCACCCGGACGACTTCAACCGCGTGGTGGCCTCCATCAATGCGTCCGCCGAGGAGCTGAGCCCCTGGGTCTGCACCTACCGGGTCTGCGACCCGGACAGCGGGGTTCGCTGGCTCGAAGGTGAGGCGACGCCGGAAGCGCAGCCGGACGGCAGCGTGCTCTGGCACGGCTACATCCGCGACGTGACGCTCCGGGTCCGGGAACAGCGGCAGCGCGAGGAGCTCGAGCGGGATCGCCGCCTCGCCGCCGCCGTGTTCGAGAACAGCACCGAGTCGATCGTCATCTGTGACGCGGATAACCGCATCGTCCAGGTGAACGAGGCCTTCGTCGAGATCACCGGTTACAGTCGCGAGGAGGCGGTCGGCCGCGACCCCGGGTTTCTTTCCTCCGGGCAGCAGGACGGCGATTTCTACGCGGCCATGTGGGCGGCGCTCGAGCGCGACGGGGCCTGGCGTGGCGAGGTCTGGAACCGGCGCAAGGACGGCGAACCCTACGCCCAGCTGCTCGCGATCTCGGTGCTCCGCGACGAGGACGGCACCGTGCGCAACTACCTGGCCGTGGCCACGGATATCACCCCCCTGAAGCGCTACGAGGACGAGCTGGAACAGCGGGCCAACTACGACCCCCTCACCGGCGTGCCAAACCGGCGGCTGCTCACCGACCGCGTGCTGCAGGGCCTTCGCCGGGCCCAGCGCAGCGGCAAGGCGCTCGCCCTCTGCTACCTCGACCTCGACAATTTCAAGCCGGTCAACGACCGCTACGGCCACAGCACCGGGGACGCGGTACTGAGCGAGGTGGCGCGGCGGCTGGTGCAGCAAATGCGCAGTGACGACACCGTGGCCCGCCTCGGCGGCGACGAGTTCGTGCTGCTGTTCAACGACGTGGACCCGGCGCGCCGCGAGCTGGTCGGCCTGCTCGATCGCGTTCTCGGCGCGGTGCGCGAGCCGCTGCTACTCCAGGGCGTGGAACACCGGCTGACGGCGAGCATCGGTGTCGCCCTGTCGCCCCCCGACGCGGCGGAGCCGGACCGCCTCATCCGCCACGCGGACCAGGCGATGTACCGCGCCAAGGAGCAGGGCCGCAACGGGCACGTGTTCTACGATGCCGAGGAAGACCGCAAGCAGGAGGCGGCCCAGCGCTGGCGCGCGCGGATCGCGCAAGCCATCGAGGCGGGCGAGCTGTTCCTGGTCTACCAGCCGGTCATCGACCTCGTCAGCGGCGAGCCCATCAGCCTCGAGGCCCTGGTCCGCTGGCAGCACCCCGAGCGCGGCATGCTGCTGCCCGATGCGTTCATACCCGATGTCGAGGGCACGCAGCTGGAGATCGCGCTGGGTGACAAGGTGATCGCGCTCGCCCTCGCACAGCTCGACCAGTGGCGGGCCATGGGCCTCGAGGTGCCGGTGAGCGTGAATGTCAGCGCCCAGCAGCTGCTGGAGGGGCAGTTCTACGAGAAGCTGCAGGCGCAGCTCGCCGCCCACCCTGCCCTCGCTGCCGCGGACCTCTCGCTGGAGATTCTCGAGTCCTCGGCGCTGGCCAACGTCGAGCGGGCGCGAGGCGTGCTGCAGGACTGTGCCCGGGGCGGCTTCCGGGTCGCCCTCGACGATTTCGGGACCGGCTACTCCTCGCTGTCCTATTTCCGTTTCCTGCCGGTGGACACGGTGAAGATCGACCGCAGCTTCGTCTGCGACATGCTTCGCGACCCGGCGGACATGGACATCGTGCGCAGCGTCATCGGCCTCGCCCAGGCCTTCGATCGCCGGGTCATCGCCGAGGGCGTGGAGAACAACGCCCTCGCGACCCGGCTTCGCGAGCTCGGCTGTCGCTACGGCCAGGGTTACGGGATTTCCCGCCCCATGCCGGCGGCCTCGGTGCCCGAGTGGGTCGAGCGCCACGTCGGCTGAAGCGGTTGCGGCACTCTCTGCACCCGGTCGGCGACTGGACGCTGGGCTTTGCCGGGGCCTTTGGCGTATGCTCCCGGGGCCCCGATCAATAACTCAGCAAGGGAGTATGCAATGAGCGTTTATCGTTTCCCGCAGGGCGCGGCCCTGGTCTTCGGCGGCTCTGGCGGCCTCGGTGGCGGCGTCGTCCGCCTGCTGGCAGAGAGCGGGACCGACGTGGCCTTCACCTACCACAAGAACCGCGATGCCGCAGAGGAAAACCTCAAGGCGGTGGAGGACGCGGGCCAGCAGGGCCACATCGGCAGCGTGGATCTTCTCGATCTCCCCGCCGTCGAGGCCTTCGCCGGCGAAGTGAAGGCGAAGTTCGGCCGCATTCACTCGGTCGTGTTCGCCACCGGCCCCTTCCTGCACATCCTGCCGATCATGGACGCGGAACCGCAGGTCTTCTACGACACTCTCGATGCCGACGTGAAGGGCTTCTACCACGTGCTCAAGGCCGTGGTCCCGCACCTGCGCGAAGGCGGCGGTGGGTCCATCACCGCGCTGACCACCGCGGCGATCCCCCGCTACATCGCCACCGATGGCCTCTCGTCCATTCCCAAGGCGGGCGTGCAGCACCTGTGCACGGCGATCGCGCGGGAAGAAGGCGCGAACAACATCCGCGCGAACTGCGTGGCCGTGGGCCTGATCGCGATCGGCCTGTCGCAGGAGATCGATTCGCCCCCCGGCGGCATCCTCGACCAGTGGACCAAGCAGGTCGCCCTCGGCCGCCCCGGCGCGCCGGAGGAACTGTTCGATACGGTGGTGTTCCTCGCCTCCGAGAATGCCGGCTACATCAGCGGCCAGTCCGTGCCGGTCGACGGCGGCTACTCCGCCTGAGGCGAGCCCGCCGGTGCCGCGTCGGCCTGCGGCACCGGCCAACCCAACAGCCAGGAGCGCCGGGCCATGAGTTACTTCCCAGCCGATACCGCACCCTGCAGCCCCTGCGCCGGTGCCGTGGAGCAGCGGGTGACCCCGAGGACCACGGACCTGGGCGAGTTCGCCGTGCGCCGCGCCCTGCCCGCCAGCGAGCGCCGCAGCATCGGGCCGTTCGTGTTCTTCGACCACATGGGGCCCGCGGACTTCCCGCCGGGCAGCAGCATCAACGTGCGGCCTCATCCGCACATCGGCATCGCCACGATCACCTACCTCTTCGACGGCGAGATCATGCACCGGGACAGCCTGGGCTACGCGCAGCCGATCCAGCCGGGCGCGGTGAACCTGATGGTGGCGGGCAGCGGCATCGTGCACTCGGAGCGACCGGGCGCCGACGTCGATGTCGCGTCGCGGCTGCACGGCATCCAGAGCTGGATCGCGCTGCCGGCAGCGCAGGAGGCGCGCGCCCCGGCCTTCACCCACTACCCGGCGGACAGCCTGCCCACCGTGGCCGGCGACGGGTCACGGGTACGGGTAATCATGGGCCGCTTCGGCGAGCTCGAATCGCCGGTCACCACGTTCTCGGAAACGCTGTATCTCGATGTCTCCCTCGAGGCGCGCGCCGTACTGCCACTCGCCGACGGGCCGGCGGAGCGCGCGCTGTACGTGGTATCAGGCTCCGTGGAGTGCGGTGGCGAAACGATCGGCGAGGGAACCCTGGCGATACTCGCCCCGGGCCGGCCCGCGGGGCTGCGTGCGATCGAGGACGCAAAGGTGATGGTCCTCGGCGGCGAAAGCCTGGGCAGGCGCCACCTCTGGTGGAACTTCGTCGCCAGCGACCCGGCGCGCATCGAGGAGGCCAAGGCGCGCTGGGCGGCGGGCGGCTTCGACCGCATCGACGGCGACGACGAGTTCATTCCCCTGCCCCGATGAGCGTTCGCGCCCGACGCGCGTTCGCGGTCATCGCCCTGGTGTCCGGCCTGGTCCCGGGCCTCTATCCGGGCCGGATGCCGGTGCACGCTGCCGGCGCCGTCGCCGCGCCCGCGCCGAACCTCGTCCTGGTGGTCGTCGACGACGCCGGTCTCATGGATTTCAGCGCCTACGGCGGCGAGATCGCGACGCCCACCATCGATGCCCTCGCCCGCCGCGGTACGCGCTTTACCGGCTACCGTACCTCGCCGCTCTGCGCACCCTCGCGCGCCATGCTGCTCACCGGGCTGGACAGCCACCGCACGGGGATCGCCACCATCCCGGAGGTCCTGCCGCCGGAACAGGCCGACGCGCCGGGCTACGGCATGCGCCTGGCCGCGGGCGTGACCACGGTCGCCGAACGCCTGCGCGATGCCGGTTACCGGACGCTGATGACGGGCAAGTGGCACCTGGGCCACGGCGAGGGGGACCTGCCGGTCGATCACGGCTTCGATCGCTCCTTCGTGCTCGACGCCTCGGGGGCGGACAACTGGTCCCAGGCACCCTACATGCCCTACTACGACAGCGCGCCCTGGTTCGAGGACGCAGAGCCCGCGACCCTGCCGGAGGATTTCTACTCCTCGCGCTTCATCGTCGACCGGATGGTCGAGTATCTCGATGACACGCCCCCGGACAAGCCCTTTTTTGCCTACCTGGCGTTCCAGGCCATTCACATTCCCGTGCAGGCGCCCGCCGCCTTCATTGATCCCTACCGCTCGCGCTACGCAGAGGGCTGGGCGGCGCTGCGCGAGGAACGGGCAAAGCGGGCGCGGGCGAGCGGCCTGTTCCCGCCCTCGGCCCCGCTGGCGCCCCTGCCCCCGGCGGCCCCGTCCTGGGATGCGCTGGCGCCGGAGGAGCGGGCGTTGTGGGCCGCGCGCATGGCGGCGAACGCCGGCATGATGACGGCCATGGACCACGAGCTGGGCCGCTTCCTCGCTGCACTGACGCGCAGGGGCCTCGCCGACAACACGGTGTTTGTCATCGTCTCTGACAACGGCCCGGCACCGAGCCGCGCGGACGACGACTGGCGCATGCGCCTCTGGCTGGCAGCCCGGGGCTACCGGCTCGACGCTGCGAACATCGGCGGACCCGGGAGCTACGCGTTCATCGGTCCGGGCTGGGCCGCGGCCGCGGCCTCACCCCTCGACCGCTACAAGTTCACCGCCGCGGAGGGCGGTGTCCGCGTACCGCTCATCATCGCCGGGGTCGGCCGTCCGCAGCTGTCCGACGCCTTCACCGTGGCGCCGGACATCGCCCCGACCCTGCTCGAGCTGGCCGGGCGCAGCGACCCGCAGGATGGTCTAGACGGGCGCAGCCTCGTGCCGCTGCTGCACGGCGAGGCGGACAGCGTCTACGGCCCGGACGAGGCCGTGGGCCTGGAGGTGGCCGGCAATGCCGCGCTCTACCGCGGGCAGTACAAGCTGGTGCGCAACCTGCCCCCCTGGGGCGAGGGCCGCTGGCGGCTGTTCGACCTGCAAGCCGACCCGGGCGAGACCCGTGACCTGGCAGCGGCGCGCCCGGCCCTGCGCGACGAACTGGCGGCGGCCTACGACCGCTACGCGGCGCGGGTCGGCGTTCAACCGATGCCCGAGAGTTACCGCTCCACGGAGCAACTCGAGCGCAACGCAACCGCGCGCATGCTCGCGCTGTACGGGCCGAAGCTCGCCGTCGGGGTCGTGCTGCTCTTCATGGCGGCCATGGTCGTTCTCGTGCTGCGGCGCCGCTCACAGTAGCTCGTCGAACTCGATGGCATCGCTGCCGGCCGGCAGGGTCACCCGCAGGCCATCCACGCCGACCCGCAGCGGCCCGTCGAAATGGTCCGGCGCCTCACCGAGGAAGGCGCTTTCGAGGTAGGCCCCGGGCAACGGCGGCACCAGGTGATAAAGCACGAGTGCGCCGACACCGGCTGCATCGGCGGCGCGGGCGGCATCCACCGGTGACGCGTGATAGTCGAGGATGTCATCCATGATGCGGGCCGTGTTGGCAGCCCCTTCGCGGCTCAGCGCATCGCGCAGCGTCCTCACCATCGCGGGCGACAGTGCCTCGTGCAGGAGCAGATCCGCACCGCGGGCGGCTTCGACCAGGTTGTCACTGTAGACCGTATCGCCGCTGACAACGACCGACCGGTCGCGCCAGTTCACGCGGTAGCCGTAGGCCGGGGCTACCGGCGCGTGGTCGACCAGGAACACGCTCACCGTGAGGTCGCCCTGCTCGTACACGGGCACGGCGCCGGCATCGCCGGGCGGCGGCGGAATGACCCGGGCCTCGGCGCCGTAGCCCGTCGGGTCGGCGATCGCCTCGCCGTGGTGGGCGATGCGATAGCCGCGGTCGCGGGCGTAGGCGCGGTTGACCCCCGCCACCACGTCCTCGACGCCCGGCGGTCCCGCCACCGGTAGCGGCGCCGCCCTGCCCTCGCCGCCGACCCAGTCGACCAGCACGAGCTCGCCGAGGCTGTCGATATGGTCCGAGTGCAGGTGGGTCAGGAAGACCTGTTCCAGCCCGCCCGTCGGGAAACCCATGGCCGCCAGCTTGCGCGGCCCGCCGGAACCCGCGTCGATGACCAGCCGGTGCGGCCCGGCGAGGATGCCGACGCAGGGACCGGCGCGCGCCGCGTCGGGCATCGGTGAGCCGCTGCCGCAGAGAAACACGCGGAGGCTGTTCGCCGGCGCGGCATCCGCCGCCACAGCGGCGACCCGGGCGGCCGCCGCGCGGTCGAACAGCTCCTCGCCGATGGGCCGGCGCAGCACCCAGGCCAGGACGATCGCGATGAACAGGAGGAAACAGGCTGCGAGCAGAAGTCGTCGTTGGAAGCGCATGGGTCAGTTCGGCCAGTAGATGATCGTGTCCGCCGGCGTCACCGGGTCCGCCAGGGTCTTGTCGACGGCCACCGGGGCCTCGATGGTGTGCCGGTAGAGGGGCGCGCGACGGTCTGCCAGGTGCGCATCGAGCAGCGCCTCCAGTTCTCCCGCCATCGTCGGGTTGGCGGCGGCGACGTCGACCTGCTCCGTGGGGTCGGCGGCGAGATCGTACAGGCGCCGGAACGGCGGCGCCTCGCTGCGCTGCAGCTTCCAGTCGCCCCGCCGCACGGCCGCATAGCCGGCACTGTGCCAGAATAGCGCCTCGTGCACCGGTTCGCGGCTGGTGCCGGTCGCCAGCGGCAGCAGGTTGCCGCCGTCGATCGGGCGGTCCGCCGGCAGGCTCGCGCCGGCCGCGGCGGCCAGGGTCGGCATGACGTCGATGTGCGCGACGGGGGCGTCCACCGTCGTGCCCGCCGGAATCGTGCCGGGCCAGCGCAGGAACAGGGGCACGCGCAGCCCGCCCTCGTAGAGCGTCAGCTTCCAGCCGCGGTACGGGGCGTTGATTTCGGCGAGCCCGACGTAGCCGGCACCGCCGTTGTCGCTGGAGAGCACGACCAGGGTGTCCTCGGCCAATCCCTCTTCGTCCAGGGCGGCAAGAATGCGGGCGACGCTGCGGTCGAGGGCGCGGACCATGGCCGCGTACACCCGCAGGCGATGGGGTTCGATCGCGCCGACCGCTTCGTAGTCGGCGCGGGTCGCCTGCAGCGGCGTGTGTACACCCCAGTGTGCCAGGAACAGGAAGAACGGCTGGTCCCGGTGCCGGCGGATCACCTCGACCGCCTCGTCGGTCCAGTAATCCGTGAGGTAGCCGCCGGGCTCGAACCAGTCACCGCCGTTGAAGCTCGCGGCAAAGCGCATGCGCGCCCAGAGGAAGCGGTCGATGGGATCGAACGGCAGGTAGGCATTGACCACCTCCGGGTGATCCTCGGGCAGGAACAGTCCGCTGGCCATGAGCAGGCTGTCATCGAAACCCTGGTCCGTGGGCCGCGAACCGGCGCCGCGGCCGAGGTGCCACTTGCCGATGTGCGCGGTGTAGTACCCGCGGCTCTTCAGGACCTCGGCGAGGGTGACCTCGGACGCCGGCAGCCCCATGGCCTCGTAAGGCGGCTGCCGCGCGGCGGCCTCCGCGTCGTAGCGCACCGGCGGCATGGCGCTGTCGGCGCTGTTGGCGATGAGGCTCACCGCCCGCCCCATCCCGTCCGGCGTGGGCGTGAACTCGAAGCCGGTTCGCGTCGGGTAGCGGCCCGTGAGGAGCATGGCGAAGCCCGCTTCGACGCGGTAGAGGTCTTCTTCGTACGGTGCCATTGCGCGCCTGGGCGAGACCCTGGAGGGGCTGATCGAGGATGGCGCCTACATCCAGCGTGGCGAGCGCAAGCAGTCTGTGCTGTCCTTTGAGGGCGCCCTGGAGTGGCTGATGAAGGAAGCCCAGCGTGGCCTGAACATCCAGCGATACAAGGGTCTGGGTGAAATGAACCCGGATCAGCTCTGGGAAACCACCATGGATCCGGAAACCCGCCGGATGATGAAGGTTACCATTGAGGATGCGATTGCTGCCGACCAGATCTTCACCACACTGATGGGGGATGATGTGGAGCCACGGCGGGACTTCATCCAGAGCAACGCGCTGGAAGTAACCAACCTGGATATCTGATCAGACAAACCTTGTTGGCAATAAAAAACGGTGGCTCCTTGTGGATGCCACCTTTTTTTATGGGTGTCCGGGGAACCCGGAAACCGGTGTTGTAATAACCTATTTGGAGGAGCCGGACTCTGCCCTCTTCCGCTCCTTTTCTTTTTCCTTTTCAATCAGGTGTGGCGCCATCACCTCTTCCAGGGTATACCCCGTCAGGCGCCGGATGGTGCGCCAGAGATAATAGAAAATCAGCATCATCATCACCATGGAGGGGATGGCAATCATCGGATAGCTCACCAGGGTCATGCGGCCCAGTTCCTCATTGAAGGCCTGGGTGCCCGAAGGGCTCACCACAATCCATTTCGCCAGCACATAATTCATGATGGACGAGAACAGGAAGGTGCCGGCAAAGAAATAGCTGGCCTTAAGTAGGCGCCCTTCAAACTCCTCCACGCAGCTCTTTTCTTCCAGTGAGGCCTGAATCTTGTCCACGTCCAGCACATTCGGGTTATAAAGCAGAGTACGAACCAGGGGGTACCTGGTGCGCGTAGACACCAGTACCGCCAGACCAATGACGGCGGGCACGGCCGCTTCCTTGATGGCGAGCCAGCCGGCATCCAGTTCCAGTAAACCAATGCCGCCGGTGAGGCCGACACTGATCAGGCCCAGCAAGGCGATGAAGTTTTTCTTGTGGTAGCGGACCAGCTCGAACAGGCCCCAGCCCAGGGGAAACGCCAGGCCGATGATCAGCGCATTGACGCTGCCGAGGTGTTCGTCACCACTGAACTTCATCAGAATCACCGAGGGAATGATGATACTGACCAGCAGGTCGATCCAGGGTCTGGGTTGGTGGTCGGGAGTGGGAGAATTACTCTGGGACGTCATGGTTACCGCCTGATCGGTGAATCAACGGCAGAACCCGAGGAGGGCACTGCCGGAAAGAGCTTCCGGCAGTATACGACGAATAGGAAGTCAGACGTAACCGCCTGGTTCAGGCGCCCACTTCCTTCAGGCATTCCTCAACAATATTCAGCCCTTCTTCCAGCACTTCGTCTTCGATGGTCACCGGCATCAGGAACCGCAGTGTGTTGCCGTGCATACCGCAACTCAGCAGGATCAGTCCTTTCTCCTTTGCCTTCTTGGTAATGGCCCCGGCCAGTTCTGGCATGGGCTTGTGATTATCCTTGCTTTCCACCAGCTCAAAGGCCGCCATGGGGCCCAGATTGCGAGCGTTGTCCACATGGGTGAACTGCTCCTGCCATTGGTCGAACCGGGTTCTGAGTTTCTCGCCCAGGCGCTGGCTCCTGCCAAGGATATCTTCTTCCTTGATGACATCGAACACCGCCAGGGCGGCGGCGCACGCGGTGGGGCTGCCGGTGTAGGTACCGCCCAGGGAGTTCGGGCCGGAGGAGTCCATCACCTTGTCCGTGCCGACGATGGCCGAGATGGGCATGCCATCGGCCATGGATTTGGCCATGGTCATAATGTCCGGCTCAATACCACTGTGTTCGATGGCGAACAGCTTGCCGGTGCGGCCAAAGCCACTTTGCACTTCATCCACGATCATCATGATGTCGTTTTCATCGCAGATCTTGCGGATGGCTTTCAGGAAACTTGGCGGTGCCGGGTAGAAACCACCCTCACCCAGAACCGGTTCCAATACGATGGCGGCGGTCTCATGGGCCGGGGAGTCGGCCTTCATGGCCATCGCCAGGCCACGCAGGGACTCTTCTTCGGAAATGCCATGGTAAGGCACCGGATAAGGCGCTCGGTAGACCAGGCCGGGCATGGGCCCGAAGGAGGTCTGGTAAGGGGCGGCCTTGCCGTTCATGGCCATGGTGAAGAAGGTGCGGCCGTGGTAACCGCCGTCAAAACAGATAACGTTGTTTTTGCCGGTGGCTGCGCGGGCAATCTTGACCGCGTTTTCCAATGCCTCGGCGCCGGAGTTGGCCAGCATGACCTTGCCGTGGCCTTTTACCGGCACCACTTCGCTCAGTTTCTGGGCCAGCTTCACGTAGCCCTCGTAGGGCATCACCGTCTGGCAGGTGTGCATCAGTTTGTCGAGCTGCGCCTTGACGGCCTCAACCACCTTGGGATGTCGATGGCCGATGTTCAATACGCCGATACCGCCGGCGAAATCGATCATGCGTTTGCCATCTGCGTCCCAGACCTCTGCGTTCAGGGCGTGATCTGCAAATTGATCATTGGGGCTTGCTGCGCCCGCGGCGACGTATCGCTCTTTGAGTGCCTGCAATTCTTTGTTGCTCACTTTGCGTGTCTCCCTGTGTCAGGATTAGGAATTTCTAGTACCAGTGTAGGGAGTACGCACCCAACACACAAACCGACCAACGGGGCACTCAGTGTTCTGTCTGGCTCCCCGTGTCCCGGAATTGCAGGCTGGCCAGGCGCCGGTACAGCGGGTTATCGCGGATCAACTGGTCGTGACTGCCCACTGCCAGCAGTCGGCCTTCGTCAAATACCGCGATCCTGTCGGCATCCCGCACCGTTGCCAGCCGGTGAGCAATCACCAGGGTAGTCCGGCCCTCCGTGAGCGCCGGCATGGCCCGCTGAATCAGGTGCTCGCTTTCCGCATCCAGGGCGCTGGTGGCTTCATCAAGCAGCAGAATCGGAGCGTCGGCCAACAGCGCACGGGCAATCGCCAGTCGTTGTTTCTGGCCACCGGAAAGGCCCTGGCCGGCATCACCCAGGGGCGTGTCGTAACCCTGTGGCAGGGCCTGAATAAATTCGTGGGCGTGGGCAATACGGGCGGCCTGCTCGATCTCAGCCTGATTGGCCTCGGGCCGGGCGTAGCGCAGATTATCGGCGACAGTGCCATGAAACAGGGCGGGATTCTGCGGCACCAGAGCGAAACACCGTCGCAGGTCAGCCAGTGGAACCTTGGCGGTGTCTATGCCCTCCAACCGGATAGAACCGTCCTGTAGCGGATAGAAACCCAGTAGCAGATCAAACAACGTGGATTTACCGGCACCGGACGGTCCGACCAGGGCAAGGGTTTCACCCGGCTGGATTTCCAGAGAGACCCTGGCAAGCGCTGGCCGTTCCGTGCGCCCGCTGTAGCTGAAGCTCAGGTTATCCAGAGTAATTGCACCGGTCACTGTGCCCGGAAGCCGGTCCGTTCCTGTCTCGGGACGCCGCTCCGGCTCGGTCTGCAGCAGCTCAAACAGGCGAGCTGCGGAACCGGCGGCGCGCTGCAATTCGCCAATCACCTCACTGATGGCTCCAGCCGCGACCCCCACCAGCAGGCTGTAGAACACAAAGGCTGCCAGCTCACCCGGTGAGATTCGGCCATGAATCACATCCAGCCCGCCAATCCAGATGACAATACCGACGGCGCCCATCACCAGGGAAATCGCCAATGTGGTCAGCCAGGCGCGCTGCCGAATCCGTTGCCGGGCA